>JBKCTJ010000303.1:0-7520 GCA_046318875.1 Pseudobdellovibrionaceae bacterium
GACCAGCCAAATCGACTCATCGTAGATTTTTACTTTGATGAGAAAGATGCCAATTCAAAAGCCGCTATTCAAGGTGAATCGCAAAAAAAACAAAAAATTGCTAATAATAATGAAATCAATGTTGATTCATCAAAGGACACAGTGGCGAGCAGAAAGCCTGCATCTGACGGAATTGCCCTTGATCCAAAGGGGAAAGAATACGGCAAACTTGCTTCTAGAAAAAATATTGGCGCCTATACTTTATTTGATGGTGCAGATCCTGAATTTGAGCGATTTCTCATTCAACCTTACGAAGTTCGAGAAGAAGCAGTCATCCAGGCTCAAGAAAATGAGTTTTTGCAGTTCCCATTGATGAAGCTTCCACTTGCGGCTTGGCAGAAAATTCAAACGAATCCCATCCAGTACGCGATTACACCCCGTGACGATATGGAAAATAAGCAAGCTCGATTGTTATTGAAACTTTATCAGGGAAATAAAGACCTGGTTTTTGCAAAGACATTGAAATGGTTCGAACAAAAATATCCAAAATCTGAATTCCATGAAATTACGAAATACATGCAAGCCGACATGAAGATGAAACGTTGGAGAAACGATGGGAACATCGATGATTTTGAAGAAGCCATTCAAATTTATCGGGAAATGATGGCGACATATCCTGATTCACCGGCAACGGAGCGAACTTCTTTATCTTTGGGATTTTTGTTGCAAGAACGTGGTGATCACCTTGCGGCCCTGAGGGCATTTCAAAACCATCGCGAAACAGATTTTAAAAAATCTTCGCAAATATTTTCCAAGGAAGTGTCCAAGCTTGCTCAAGTCATATCCTTTAATGAAATTAAACAATTTGAAAAGGGTCTTGAGTTACTTGATCAAATTACTGAAACATCCAAATATAGATCACTTCAACAAGAGGCGCTATTTAGACGCGGGGATGTCTTGTTTTCTGCTGGACGCTTTGATGATGCAGTTTTAGCTTACCAGAAAGCACTTGCTCGTTTCCCTGAAGCCAAATTAGATTTTCCAAACGCATACTTCAATCAAGCAGAAGCATATTTCAATAAGAAAAAATATTTTGATTCTTTAAAGGCTCACGTAGATTTTTTAAAACAGTTTCCTGTTCAGGATTATACACCTTATGTTTTGACGAGAGTCGGTGAAGTTTTAGAAATTTTAGGTGCATCTGAGACAAAATCACGCGGCGCTTTTATGGAGTGCCTTTTCCGATTTGGTGAAAATCCAAAAGCCATTGTTTCGAAGCTGCGGGTTCTTTCCAATAAAATGAAAGGGATGCGATCAACGGATGTCTCAAAAGCTGTTGAGGAAATAATAAAACTAGCCCATAGTTCCGATCTGCCAGGAGTCATTCAGTTTTCAACTATGATGATCGCTGATGGATACAACGAAAGGAAAGACTTCGAAAAATCTATTGGTTTATTGACCAAATATTATCAGGAAAACCCAACCACTGTTGATCAAAATAAATTCCGAAAGCGAATTGTGAAAAATATCGCCGACGAAATCCACGAAGAATTAAAGAAAAAGGATTTTATAGCGGCTTTAAATACTCAGCAAAAATATGCGCAGAATTGGTTAAAATCATCGTATCGCTTAGATCTGAAATTTGACATGGGACGCGCCTTTGAACTGGCGGGTTTGCAAAATCAATCCATTCGGTCTTATCGAGATGTTTTGAATCAACTGTATGCAATTAAAAATACTCCAATTGAAAAAGAGAAAAAAGTTAAAGAACGTCTTCCCACTTCGGAACAAGTGAATCTTCGATTAGCTCAAGTAGAATCAAGTCAGAACGAAAATCAGCGTGCTTGGGATCATTTAAAGCAAATAAAAAATGTTGATTTACTGACAGAAGCTGAACAAGTTGAACGAATGCTCTTGTCAGTGCAGCTTTTAAAGAAAAAGGGTGATGAAAAAGCCGCAATCCGCTACTTGACGGATGTTTTAACAGAATTCAAAGCTGAGCCAAGTCTGTCATCAAAACTGTTTTGGGAACTTGCAAACTTAGAATTGGCTGACGGAAAACCAAATGATGCGATCACCTCGTTACAGAAAATTGATACGATGATGACAGATTCTGGCGGTGTACCAGAAAATATTCATGCAGATTCTTTAAAAAAATCTTTCGAAATTCAGCTCAAACAAAAAAAACCAGATCTTGCAATTCAAATTGGAAATAGAGCCTTAGACCTTTATGAAGACAAATTTGATTTGGGACAATTGCGCTTCCAAATGGGCGAAATCTATTTCAATCAAGGGACAATTCAAAAAGCCACAGAAACTTGGAACATATTTAAAGGCAAAAATGCTTCCCTTTGGAAAAAGCTTTCAAATGAAAAACTTGCTGGTATTGCCTTTAATGAAAGTTACAAAAAGTATATGAAGCGAATTCCTGCAATGGATTCTGCAGAATCAAGGAGTAGTGAATGAGTGATATGTTTGATAAAACAACGAACGCTCTTCAAGCCAGTCTTGCTATGAGGCAGATTCGACAAAATGTCATCAGTGCGAATATCGCCAATGCAGAAACTCCTGGTTATCATGCTAAAAAAATGGATTTTGAAGAAGCGCTTGGTCGGGCAATCGATTTGGACGGATTAAGATCAGTAAGTACATCTCATCAAAATCATCTTTCCGTTGGTGGAAAAAGTGCCTCTGTCAGGCCCGATATCTATGACAATCCAGATGGTGTTGTCAGTAATGACGGCAACACTGTGGATTTAGAAAAGGAAATGAGCGGTCTTGCGGAAAACGCTGTTCTTTATAAAGCAGCTTTACAATTGATTAATAAAAAATTGGCGGCTTTAAAATACGCAGCGACGGAAACTCGATAGTTTAAAAGATAGGAAGATATTCATGGCAGATTTTTTTACTGGAATGAGAATTTCAAGTTCGGGAATGACGGCTCAGCGCACCAGACTGAACACGATTTCTAGCAATATTGCCAATATCAATACGACAAGCACACCGGAAGGCGGAGCTTATCGACGAAAAGATGTCGTCTTTGAATCTATGCCCGATGTAAAAAACTTTGGGGATATCCTTATGTCAACGGATCCAAAATCGGAATTTCAACGGGTCCAAGTGACTGATGTGATTTCTGATACGAAAGCTCCTTTAATGAAATATGAACCGGATCATCCTGATGCAAATCCTGAAGGATATGTGGCTTATCCCAATATTAATTTGATGGAAGAAATGACTAATATGATCCAAGCCTCGCGAGCATATGAAGCCAACGTCACCGCTTTACAAGCTGCTAAGGACATGGCTTTGAACTCCCTCGAAATAGGTCGGTAATTGAACGAATACATAGGAAGTCCTAGCAAAATAGGTCAGTTCGGATTAAAATCAAGAGAGAGGTAAATCCATGGATGGGTTAACTGTCAGAACAAATTCAAATCTTGCAAGTGAGCTGACGGATCGACTGGGTCGCAGCAGTCGAAGCCAATCTAATTCGATTGATGGCCAAGGCTTCGAGCAAATAAGAAATAACGAGCCAACAGCGGCAAGTTTTTCAGATACCTTGGCAACAGCCATGGGAAAAGTAAACGAATTACAAAAATCTTCAGATAAAGCAGCGCAAAATTTAGCAACGGGCCGAACTGACAACATCGCTGATGTGATGATTGCCAGCGAAAAAGCGGACATTGCATTGAAGGTTATGGTGCAAGTCCGAAATAAAATTATCGATGCTTATCAAGAAATAATGAAGATGCAAGTGTAGTGATTGATTTAATGATTAAATTTGGGGGATTCCTTTGAATAAGTTGTTCGGTGGTTTGATAGTTCAGTTTCAAGAATTTTTTAAGAATTTGGGTCCTACCAAACGATTTTCAGTTATTGCTGTAACCGCCATTGCTTTGATTGCATTGATCACAATGATGATGATGGCTTCTGGTCAAGACTACGTTCCGCTTTTAACCAATGTGCCATCAGATCAAGTTTCGACAATTATTTCAAAATTGAATGAAAAAAATGTGCCTTTTCAGCTGCGGGATGATGGAAAAACAATTGCTGTTTCCAAAGAGCTTTTGCATTCAACCCAGATGACATTAATGTCTGAAATCGGCTCTTCAAGTTTGGGCAGTGTGGGTTTGGAAATTTTCGAAAAACAAGATTTCGGAATAAACAGTTACGCACAAAAAATCAATCATCAAAGAGCCCTTCAAGGTGAATTGATGCGTGCAATTAATACTTTGACGGCAGTGAAACAATCAAAAGTCATTTTAGCATTACCAAATAAAAAGACATTCCTAGAAGAAGGAAACGCAGCCTCTGCTTCGGTTGTTGTTGAATTGTATCATGGCAAAGAGCTTTCTGCAGATCAGGTACGAGGAATTCGTTATTTGGTTTCAAATTCCGTCGAAGGCTTAGATGTTGAACGGGTTACGGTTCTGGATGAGCGGGGTAAAATCCTAACCAAACATTCGGATGGAACGACCAGCGGAAGCAGTGAAATACTCGATTTAAAAAATAAAATTGAACGTGATTTAGAAACTCGAATTGAACAAATTTTATCTAAAGTGGTCGGTCACGCAAAAGTTGTAGCAAAAGTGGATGCGACTTTAAACAATAAAGTGACTCAAGCTGTTGAAGAAACTGTGGATGCAGAAAAAACGGCGATTCGAAGTCAGCAAAGTGAAGAAGAATCTTTAGACGGGGCGCGAACTTCACCAACAGGAGTTCCTGGGTCAAGAGCAAATTTGCCTGGGTCTGAAGATAATCAAGGCGGAACAGTCGGTTTTAAACAGGATGTAAAAAAAGAAATCAAGACAACTAATTTTGATGTTCCTAAAACTGTTAAAAATATTAAAGAAGCAGCCGGTGCCATAGAGCGCCTGAGTGTTGCTGTCATTGTTGATGGCGTGACTATACAGACCAAGCTTGAAAATGGTGATGTCGATTCCAAATGGCAAGCGCGCTCTGCTGAAGAAATTGCGAAATATGAAAATTTAATCAAGAGTTCCATAGGGTTTAATCAAGCTCGCGGTGACAGTGTCAAAATAGAAAATATCCAATTTCAACCTGAAGATTTTTCTGAGGCAGAAAGACTCTTAACCAATCTGGAAAGAAAAAAACTTCTTCAAGGCTTGTTGAAGTGGGCTTTACTGGGATTTACATTGGCATTGTTTTTCTTTATCGTTGTCCGTCCATTTATGAATTGGATTACGGATAGTTTTCAAGACTCTGTGGAAGAAATGTTGCCGCGGACCATTGAAGAACTGGAAGAACTTCAGTCTGTCGATAATACTTTACCAGGAATGTCTTCTGCATTGCCGGTACTAGCTGAATCCATTGATCCAGAAAAAGCCGAAAGCGAATTGTTAAAAGACAGAATTATGCATTTGATGTCCAAGGACGAAGAAAAAGCATCAAATGCGTTTGGCATGTGGTTAGTACGCAAAGATGTTTGATTTCTTCAATGACAGATATGTCAGGTTTTTAGTGAAGCTGCTCGAGAGGAGTAAGAACAAATGAAATTATTTAGGAATGACAATATCATTTTTGAAAACCTCAAGGGATTTGAAAAAGCCTCGATTTTAGTTAATTACATTGGAGAAGATGCAGTAAAAGTTTTATTAAAACGCATGGAAGATGGTGACATTCGAAAGTTATTGAATGTGATGACTAAATTCCGCGTAGTCCCAGTTCATATTACGAAAAGAGTTTTAGAAGAATTTTACGAAATGATTTCAGAATCAGATGAATATATTTTTTCAGAAAACGTTTCCAGCAAAGATTCTATTGTCAATGCTTTGGGAGAAGATCGAGCCCGCGGAGTTCTCGGGGGCTTGAATGCGAACGGTGGTGGACAGCGAACTTTGGAATCATTAGAATTAGTTGACGCAAAATCCTTGGCAACATTCTTAGTGAATGAACATCCTCAAACAATTGCGGTTATCTTAGCCCATCTCGAACCTGAGAAAAAAGGCGAGGTTCTGAAGCGTTTGCCGGAAGCCCTGCAGGCAGAAGCCGTATTGAGGATGGCAAATTTAGAATATGTCGATCCAGAGTTAATTGCCGAAATTGACCGAGTCTTGAAAAATCAATTGTCGAATACTGCAACGGTTGAACAGTCATCCCTTGGCGGAGTTCAGCCAGTGGCAGAAATGCTCAACGTTATGGACAAAAATACAGAGACTTCAATTATGTCAAGATTGGAAGAGAAAGATCCGCTCCTTGCGGAAGAGATTCGAAAACTGATGTTCGTATTCGAAGACATAGGCAAAATCGATGATCGTGGAATTCAAGCTCTTCTTAAAGAAGTTCCTAATGATAAATTGTTACTTGCGCTGAAAACTGCCAATGAAGATATCCGTGTTAAAGTATTCAAAAATATCTCGGCGCGTGCTGCTGAAATGCTTCGTGAAGATTTAGCAAATATGGGTCCTTCTCGTTTATCGGACGTCGAAGGTGCACAACAAGAAATCGTGAATGTGGCTCGAAGACTTGAAGCTGAAGGAAAGATCCTGATTGCAAGAGGCGGTTCTGAAGATGCCATGGTTTAAGACAAATCTTGAAGGTCCAAAAATGGATGGGCACATTCTGAAAGCCGATGTCGCCCAAGAAACAGTTCTAGAATTTGTTCCTCCAAAAATTCAGATTGGTACAACCAAGTCTGCATTAGCTTATATTGAACGTTCTCGAAATCGATCTGACTTTGTCATGGCAGAGCCGTTAAAGCGGCAAACTGGTGTAGATGAAATCGAACTTATGGATGAAGACCAAAAAGTTGAACTGAAAGTCTTGCAAAGGATTAAAGAAATTCAGGAAAAAGCCTATGAAGAAGCTTATCAGCTTGGTCTTGAAGATGGTCGCAAAATGGCCTTCGATAAGAATCTGATTCATTTACAACAAAGTCTGCAGGAATTTAATTTGTTTCTGACTTCAGTTTCAGCTATGAAAAATGAAATATTTAAACAAAACGAAAGACATGTCATTGATTTGATTTATCAAACAGCATCCAAAGTGTGTATGCAGGAAATCAAAGATAATCCAGAATTAATTATTTCAATTGTGAAACAGGTTCTGCAAGCCTCGGCGGAACAGGAAAATGTCACTGTTCGAATATCTGAGGAGCAGCATAAGTTTATTGAAGAGTTTCTTCAGCATCAGCAAAAAACATTTGCAGAATATCCAAACATTCAATTTCAAGCTGACCCATCAATACAGAATGGTGGCTGCACTGTGGAAACCAACTTTTCTGTTATTGATGCTACAATTGAAACTCGCTTGCAAGTTGTTTGGGATCAAGTTCGATCGCAAATGCCAGTGGCAAAACCGAAACTGGTTTCCTAAATTTTTCAAAAAAAGAGGAATTGAATTGACTGAACTTCGTCTGAATTTAACTAAATATCAAAACTCCGTGGAGGAATGCTTTCCGTATGCAGTTTCTGGGCAAGTCACAGAAGTTCGCGGACTTTTGATTAAAGGCAATCTTTCTCACGCAAGTCTTGGCAGTATTGTTGAAATTGAAATACCTCATCATTCTGAAAAAATGG
>JBKCTJ010000304.1:0-11498 GCA_046318875.1 Pseudobdellovibrionaceae bacterium
TGTTTTTAAAAAATTTCTTAGAACTGTCTAATCTGGGCACGCGGGATCATCAACGCGCTGTCGACTTTTAAAACTTTCTTCCAATTGGCGTATTTTCCATAGCTCGATTGAAAGCAATACTTCTCACAGAAAACCAAATCACTGATAAAGAGCTGAATGTCAGTCGTTGGCACCCGCTGTTCTGTGAGTCGATCAAATAAGAAGGCTTTTAAAAAATATTTCGAAGCTTCGACTCCTTGAGAATCGGCCTCTCCAAGTGGACCATTGTGAAATTCAGGCGGGGCTTCTGCAGTCAGTTCAAAAACAAAAGCAAATTCATTTTTCAGAAAAGAATAGGGCAAAACATTCTCATAAGTATTCGAATAGGACTATTTGGTAAAATCGATATACAATCGCCCAGCATCACTGATCTGAGCTAAGATTTGATTCACAGAACGCGGTTGAATTGTGACTGAATTGGTTTTTGAACGGGAATAATACCCTGTATCCCCTTCTTTGGTCGGACCGAGCAAAGTACTTAAAATTTCCTGATCAACTGGATTCCCATGAAGTGGGATCGTGTCTTCAGATTCACCAGCGCTTTTAATCACACTGAGTGTTCCGTCTTTTTTCATTTCCTGACACAGTAAATTCAAAAACACTTTGTCATTTAATTTGGTTTTTTGTGCATTAATCGTATAAACACCAGATCGTAATTTATCGACTTTCGAATCATTTTGATCATCGATAAAATGATGAAGATCGGCTTGATGTTTTTCTTCACTGTTCAAAAAAGAGGAAAAGCTTTTCATCCAATTCTGAGGCTCCGAAGATGTGGAAGTTGAAACTGCTGGCACATCGGCTTCGGGTTTGACTTCAAAGATTCGATTTTCTTCCAAGTACAGATAAGAGGCCCAAATATGTTTACATTTATTGCCGCCTTTAAAAAACTGACAAGTACAAGTGGCTGTGACCCTTTGGCCCTTGGGCGCTTGCACAACAACTTGAAATCGCTCTTCAGCTTGAACAAACAAAGTTGCTGAATGACCGGTACTCTCGAGCAAACTAACTCTTTTTTCTTGTAAGTATTCTGCCCCACGGGTTCTTGTCATGTTCGCAAATTCAAACTTTAAACGGATGATGGAAAACATAGGCCTCGCTTTGTCTTGGACCAAACGACAATGATATCGCCAATAGCGAGGGAAATCCAGGCCGATTAGTTTCGCTCAAGCTGAAGATATCAGTAGATTTTTCAGTTGGGTTCAGTTACAGTTCGCCCCAAAATTTTCAGTGTTAGCCTGGGTTATGAGCATCTCTGATTCCTCGGAACTTGCACTATTCGGAACTGGTTTTATCAGCCCCAGACAAAGGCTTAGGCCTTTTTGGTGTGACATCTTTGAGTTGATCAAAATTCTCACCATTAAAATTTTCAAACTTGGCAGAATTCTGCTGTTCATGCAAACCGCGAGCTAAGTGATCTTTTAAGGTTCTTTCCAGATCATTCAGATCAACTCTTGATGCGCCGAAGCCCTGCTGGCCGTGGGTTCCATAATTTTTAAAAATAAACTGAAAATGCTTTTGATTCTGAAAATTGGATTGAAATCGGCTGTTCATTTTACGCTTTAATCTGTCACCTAAGACCAAGTGGAAAGGAATGAGTAAGATTAAACCCAACATGCGTAAGGTCATGATCGGAAGAATATGAAACACTGCGATTGATTTATAATAAATACTTCGAATGGAGGACAGCAAAAGAAAGCCGAAAAAAGTTTGAAACAAATACATAAAAACAAAGGATCCTAGCCCCAAATACGAGATCCACAGGCTGTAGAGGATGATTTCAACGACAACGAATAAAAATAAGATTGGCATATGGGGTCAGAACCTAACAGATTATCGGCTTAAATAATAGCTGAAAAAACAAGCTTGATTCTGATCCAAATCGAATTAAAGTCAGACCTCACACAAGGAAATTCCATTGAATATTCTGATTACAGGCGGCGCAGGTTTTATTGGTTCAAACTTTTGTCATTTGCTGAGGTCCGAGGGTTTCCCCGACCGGAAAAAAGTGAATAATTTAATCGTGCTGGATGCCCTCACTTACGCTGGAAATAAAATGAATTTAGCTGGGGTGGCGGATTTGCAAATGATTGAAGGCAACATATTAAACACTGAATTGGTTTCCAAAATTTTAATTGAAAATAAAATCTCCCACGTTTTCCATTTCGCTGCAGAATCCCACGTTGATAATTCAATCTTGGGGCCCCAGCCCTTTATTCAAACGAATATCGTTGGGACATTTTCAGTATTAGAAGCTATCCGTGGATATTCTGCAAAAAACCAATTTGAGCGCTTAACACATATATCAACAGATGAAGTCTTTGGTGAGCTTGGACCAACCGGTCTTTTTAAAGAAACAACCCCCTATTCACCAAATTCACCTTACTCGGCAAGCAAAGCTGCAAGCGATCATCTCGTGTCTGCATGGTTTCACACTTACAAAATTCCAACAGTCATTACAAACTGCTCCAATAATTACGGCCCAAGACAATTCCCAGAGAAACTCATTCCTGTTGTCATTAAAAAAGCTTTGAGCGGAGAACCTATTCCTGTCTACGGTAAAGGCGAAAATATCCGCGATTGGATTTTTGTTGATGATCACAATCAGGGTGTCTGGCTTGCTGCTACTCAGGGTAAAATAGGTGAATCTTACTGTTTCGGTGCACGACAAGAAGTGAAAAATTTAAACCTCGTACACATGATTTGCGAAATTTTAGATGAGCTCAAACCCAAATCGAACAAATACTCTGAACAAATTCAATTTGTAGCAGATCGCCCAGGTCATGATTTCAGATATGCCATTGATCCCACGAAAGCCGAAACTGAACTTGGATTTCGGTGTGATGTGGAATCAGTCAAGAATGGATTACTGAAAACTCTGCCTTGGTATTTGCTATAGACATGATTCTCAATTAAGGAGACCACATGGCCGCTCTCAGTCATTTGTTTTTTCTATCGGATAAGGATGACTTCTACGGCTCCGTATCTGATTTTTTTGCAGAATTAAACTCCCATCTCTCAAAAAACGAATTTAATTCTGTATTACCTCGCGCCTAGAGCTTGATTCAAGAAAAACAATATCAGTCAATTGCAACTTCACGGAGTGACAGTTCTATGGACTGGAACATCCATTTTGAAAATGGACTCACCAAAACAAAACTCAATGTTTCACTAAAAAGAGACTTTTTGCAAAAATCTGTTCATTTCATTTTAGATTGCACCTGTGATAAGTTCAAGGCCGAGAGACATTGCTCGCACACCATCGCTAGTTTAATCCTGTTTAAATCCGTTGTATTTTACTATGATATTCGACAGCAACAAACTGTCACTTTGTTAGAACTGCGAGAACAAGTCATTATTCCCGAAGCACATCAAAATGTCATTGAAGAATACATCGATCCAGAAATCTTATTTCATAAACTCAAAACAAGCTCCAAGTTCCATGGACTTGTTATTAAACCTCCACAAAATAAGTTTGTAAATGGCCTACCATTGAAAAATAAAATTCAACAATTACCTTCAGAAATGAAAGCAAAGTTGATGCCTATCGATGAAAAACTGAAACAATGGGATTTTCAAAGAAATGACCCCATAGCAAACGAGTTTGTTCTATTTTTGTTTAAATCCGAGAAATCATCTGAATATTATTGTTTGAGCTGGTCTCAAGTTGAAAAATACAGATTAGCAAAGACGATCCCTAAAGACTCAAGACCAGATCTCTTTCCAAAGAAAAAAAATTTAAAGCCATTCTCTGAAATGTTTCATTGGAGCTCCAACCGAGAATACCTTTATCATGAGAGAATACCTTTTACAAAAATCCATGCCGGGCTCATTTCAATATTTAAAGATAAAACTGAACTGGAAACTCAGGTCTTCTTTGGAATTCCGGATGAACATTCAAAAAACCTCGCACTTTGGCCTCTGAAAAAAGTAAAGTGGAAAGTGGAAGACACGGAAGCAACTCAGTTTAAAATCTTTTTCTCAAATGAATCTGCAAAAAAAAGCCTTCTCGTGATCGAGCCCTCTTACGCAGATGAGTATATGTTTTTAAATGGAAGCTGGAATCCATCCCGCGAGGAGTTTACATTTCATAATCGTTGGAAAAACTATGATTTGCTATTTCAAAGACCGGATCTTCAAGACATCCTTAGTCGAAATCCGACCTTGGAAGAAAACGACCCATCTTTTTCAAGAAGTTGGTGCTGTTATTCAAACCCTGAAATGTGTTGGGTTTACCAAATCCTTCGAGACTCTGGATTAAAAGTTGAAACAAATATTCCAGTGCTCAGATACAAGAAAAATCAGGTCCAATTTGAACTTCATCTTCATAGGAAATTCGAGACACAAATCATCGATAAGGATTCATCTCATTCTGAACTGAATTCAGACGATTATACTTGCGATCTTCATTTGCGTTTAGCAACTGAAACAGAAGATTTTAAACGCATTTCAGCCCCCCACCTTCGGACTGATTTTTTGAATTCTATTGATGGTGGCCTCGCCCGCCATCCCTTTTTTCAGGATGTCACGGCCACCTCAAATCGACTTAAAAGGCCCTTTGAAATGAAATTTCTAAGACATTCAGGAATTGCTGCTTATGCAATTTTTGAAACCTTACATTGGGCGCTCACAAATAAAACTTTGGATCAGAAAGAAAATTTTAAAAAAGCAGATTTGATCGAACACATTCTACAAAATTGCGTTTATTTTCTGCGAACGACGACGGAGGAATTTGACGAATTATCACAAGTTCTCACAGATCACCTCCTGGGTAAGTTTAAAAAGTTTCTGAACTCCTATCTCCAAAAAATAGAGTCAAGTGTCACTTATATGCAGCAAAATACAGATTGTATCCGTGAAGTTGAGCTTGAATTGAAAGAATACTATGCTTTATTCACGGCTCAGTATTTGGCCTTGATGACATCTGAAAAGCCGAATGAAATCAAAAAGATGAATACTTCGATTTGGGCTGATCATAGTCGCCCTTCGTTTTTAGTGAATCATCCATTGACAACAGAATATGTTTATTCCTTGATTTCTTATCTCATGGCACTATCGAAAACATCGATTGTTTTGCTGGACGGACAAAAAATTCAAAGCTTCAATTCATTTGATCTTGAATTCAAGATCAAATTTCAAAATTCGGATAGATCAGAAAAATCAAACAAATCGAATCGGGACTGGTTTGCACTGCACCCCAGTATCTTTTTTCAAGGAAAAGAAATTTCAATCGATCAAGTTTCTAGCCTAAAATCAGGTCAGGTTTTTTCATTCGAGGACAAACTTTACTTTGTTCCACAAAACCGACTACCGAAAATGAAATCTTTAATTGGATTTTGGGACAGAATTTTTCGACCCACTGGAAAACGAAGTCTTAAGATCGAATCACAGATCCATCAGATCCCACGGAATCGATTTCTTGAACTTTTTGCATTGGAAAAGATGGGTGTAACAATTGAAGGCAATCAAGATTGGGAAGAAATTAAGACCTATTTTGAAAACATGAATCAAAGACGAAAGCTTTCAACTTGGATTCAGAAAGCCCCCTATTTGAAAGATTACCAAAAAATTGGCGTGCAGTGGATGACTGATCTGTTCGGGTTAAAAATTGGGGGCATTTTGGCAGATGATATGGGCCTTGGAAAAACCCTGCAAACCTTGACCTTCCTCCAATATCAACTCAAAAACAAAAAAATCAAAAATTGTCTGATTGTGATACCTCCCTCTTTAATTCATAACTGGCAAAGTGAAATTCAAAAATTTTTTCCTGATCTGGAAAACTCTCTG
The DNA here is from genome assembly GCA_046318875.1 of Pseudobdellovibrionaceae bacterium. GTDB lineage: Bacteria > Bdellovibrionota > Bdellovibrionia > Bdellovibrionales > Bdellovibrionaceae > JBKCTJ01. The sequence continues at coordinate 5,827 of JBKCTJ010000304.1, forward strand.
TTTCGCCCTGCTCAAATTGAAATTGATCCACAGAAAATTTACGGTCTTCAATTAATGACCTATGGGCTGATGACAGAGCACATCGAAAAACTTGAAAAAATAAACTGGGATTTTATCGTGTTTGATGAAGCACATTATTTAAAAAATCTGATCTCTCACAGGGCTACAGCAGCTCGAAAAATGAATGCGGAAATCAAGTTGGCTCTGACTGGAACGCCCTTGGAAAATTCTTATGAAGAACTTTTTTCACTGATTGACCTTGTTTTACCGGGCTCCTTGGGTTCATTTTCACAGTTCAAAATGATTTATGGAAAAGAGAAAACCGTTGAAACCTCTGATATCCATTCCCTGAAGTCGATTATTCAGCCCATTATACTGCGCAGGACCAAGTCTGATGTTCAACTTGAACTGCCGGATAAAATTGAGTCTGTTGTGAATCTGGATCTTGAACCAAATCAAAAAATATTTTATAAAAATACCGCTCTTTCTATGAATGCCGATCTTGTTGAAAGGGCCGCAGAAACTGGGATTGAAAATAACCAACTTAGAATGTTCACAGCTCTCATGAGACTGCGACAAATTTGTTCGGATCCTCGCAATTTAAAAGATCTCAATTATACCAATATTCCACCTAAAATTGAATATTTAGCTTCGACCCTTGAGCAAATTCTGGTTTCAAATGAAAGTGCCCTCGTATTTTCACAATTTTTAACAACTCTTCATAATCTTGAAAGTGCCCTGAAAAGCAAAGGCTTAAAAACCTACGTCATTGAGGGTTCTATTCCCACGGAAAAAAGACGTAGCATCCTTCAAGAATTCGAAAAAGACACTTCAGGCGCCGTTCTTTTGATGACTTTGAAAACCGGAGGGGTTGGCTTAAACTTAACAAAAGCAAGTTACGTCTTTCACATCGAACCCTGGTGGAACCCAGCTGTTGAAAATCAAGCAACTGATCGTGCTCACCGCATAGGCCAAACCAAAACAGTCAATGTTTACCGATTGATTTTAAAAGAAACTTTAGAAGAGAAAATTCAGGCACTCAAAGTTGATAAGCAAAAGCGGTTTGATTCAATTTTTGCAGACACTGATGTTGAACCAAGTACAAACCCCACTTTGAAATCAACTTCAAAAATACCAGCTAAAAAATCAGTCCTCACCCAAGAGGATTTCAAATATTTATTGAACATCAAAGACTAGCTTGCTCGGAAGCTCAATTTGATTGTGGGTTAACACCAATGAGTATTTTTGAAAGTTCGCGCCCAGGTAGCGCAGATGTCAGTAGCAACCAAACTCAAAAAATGGACTTGCTAAGTCCATTTTTTCTACTATTATGGACTTATGTATTCCAGAATTTTTGAGCCACCCGAGGACTCGAGCTTTTTCCTTTTTGGCGCCAGGGGCACTGGTAAATCCAGCTGGCTCCGAATTCATTTTAATCAAAGTAACTATATTGACCTTTTAGATGATGAGGTTTTTAACAATTTAAATGCTCATCCAAAAAACATAAGCGACTATATTCAAAATGCAAAAGTCCCGATTTTAATTGATGAAGTCCAAAAAGCGCCTCACCTGCTCGATGAAGTCCACAGACTCATCGAGCTCAAAAAATATCGATTTGTATTAACAGGCTCCAGCGCAAGAAAACTTAAAAAGGTTGGAACAAATCTGCTTGCGGGCAGAGCTTACACTTACCATTTTCATCCTTTAACAAGCAGCGAAATGGGCAAAGATTTTCGATTAAATCACGCTTTGAAATACGGCCTTCTTCCCATGGCCACACAAGCTCGCGATCCGAAAAAATATCTTCAAAGCTATGTAGCAACATACTTGAAAGAAGAAGTTCAACAAGAAGGACTTGTCAGGAGTTTGCCGTCCTTTGGACGTTTTCTCCAAGCCGCAAGCTTTTCCCAGGCATCACCTTTAAATGTTTCACAAGTAGCTGCAGACTGCTCCGTTGAACGAAAAGTTGTCGAAGATTATTTTTCAATTTTAAGAGATCTTCTCCTTTCAGTTGAATTACCCATATTTGGTAAAAAATCAAAACGCGAACTGATTAAAAAATCCAAATTTTTCTTTTTTGATTGCGGAGTTTACCGAGCAATCAAACCCCGGGGGCCACTGGACTCCGAAAGCGAAATCAACGGTTCATCTTTAGAAACACTTGTGATGCAAAATATCAGAGCACTCAATGACTACAATTCTTGGCAGTATGAGATGTTTTATTGGCATACAAGAAAACATGAAGAAGTTGATTTAATTCTTTATGGACCCATGGGATTGATTGCAATTGAAGTCAAATCATCAGCACGATTGCGAAAGGAAGATTTTTATTCTTTAAAATTATTTAAAGAAGATTATCCGGTCGCAAAAACCCTGCTGATTTACGGCGGAACAGAGGAAAAAAGCATCCACGGAGTTCAAATCATACCAGCGTCCCTTTTTTTTCAAAAAATTGGATCCTATTTGATTCCTTAGCTCTTCAGCAAGGAGAGTTCGAATTTTTAAATAGAATCGTGTTTTAAGCTCTTCAAAAATTTTTCAATTGGAAGACATTTTATTCCATCAACGGTTCTGGATTCACTGCCCATATATAGGAAAAACTTTTCTGCCAAGGGATAATCAACTCCAAAAGATTTTAAGCCAACCAAGAATTCTCTCTTTATTTCTTTTGCGGCTTTGACTTCAACTGCCATGAACTTTTTTGGACCGTAAATAACAAAATCAACTTCAGTATCTGCTGTTGTTCTCCAGAAAAACAGCTTTTCATTTTTATTTCGATATGAAATCCAAGCCATCAAATTCTGACAAACAAAACCTTCAATTTCTTGTCCTCGAAACTGCGATGGGTTATCTAACAGTCCCTGTGGACATAAACTTTTAAATACTCCAATATCAAAATAATAGAACTTTTCTGATGAGACCGTTTGCTTGCGATTCTTGATCTTAAAGCTGGGTATTCTGTAACCTAACAAGAGGTCTTCTAGGATGGACATATACCCGTCCACAGTTGCGCGTTTTATTGATGCTTCTCTTGCAACATTTGAAAGATTAATCAACTCTGCGTGACTAAAGCACATGACTTCCAAAAATCGAGAAAAGGATTCTAAGTTTCTGACAAGCCCTTCTTGCTTCACTTCCTCTTTCAGATAAAGTCCGATATAGGAATCCAAAGTGCTCTGAGGATCTTCTGATCCTAATACCAGAGGAATAAGACCATAAGTCAGACATTGCTTGTAATCAACTTGGGGTCCCAGCTCGGACACCATAAATGGAAACAGTCTTTTGACAACGGCTCTACCAGCAAGTAAATCAACACCTTTTTCTTTTAACTTTCGGGCTGAGGACCCGGTTAAAATAAACTGGACTTTGGGAAACTTATCAGACTCCATGATTTCATGAACTTTAGACAGCAAACTTGGTGCTCTTTGAACTTCATCGATAATAACAACATCCCCTTTTTTTAAGGGTAAAATCAATGATTCTAATCTCTCAGGGTCGCTCAAATACTGTAGTAAAATTTTTTCATTTAATAAATCAATGTAAACAGCTTTTTTAAACTCTTGACGTAATAAACGAGACTTTCCGACTCCTCGGGGTCCAAAAAGAAAAAAGCTAGTTTTGATTTTTGAGTCGAAAAAACGCTGGATCTGCTTCATATCCTAAGATAATAACTGGGTCCGAATTTTACAGTCAAGTTGTAATATTCGGACCGAATTTTACGGAATACCTAGAAAATTAAATTTTGAGCGATTTCAAAAAATTCTGCCAAGGCATCACTTGTATATCCTCTATGACTTTTTGTTGGCCATCGGGAACAACAACGATGCATTCTACTTGTTGCCCCACAAATTTCTTAAAACTTCTCAATCCACCCAGAGACGATTTTGCAAACTGTCCTGATTTAATTTCGATCGCATAAATTTTATTGTTCACTTCCAAAACAACATCAACTTCCGCCCCTGCATCAGTACGATAGCTAGACAGTCTAAACTCTAAATCGCCTGATTTTAAGCTTGTCATCAGTTGGGTAATGAACAGATTTTCAAAAAGCTGTCCGATCCTGTCCGCCGAGACATTGAAGTTATTCAATAAAGAATTCAACACGCCGTTATCAAAAATGAAAAACCGTGGATGCTGAATAAGCCTTCTTTTTTCGCTTTTTGCAAAAACTTCGAGTCGCTGCACCAGCAAAGTGTCTTCCAAAATCTCAAAAAATCTTTGTGTCGTTTGCCTTGGCACGGCAATCATTTTTGAGACCTTCGTTAAATCCATATATTTCGTTGAATCAACAGCAATGTTAAAAAGAAATCGAGTGAAGCCCTCCAAATTTTTAGTTAAAGCTTCTGCTTTAATTTCTTCGTTTAAATAAGTTGTTGTATATGACCTTAAAAGCTTCTTGATTTCCCGCGATTGCATTTCTGTAATGACCCCAGGAAGTGCACCAAATGCTAACAATGAATTGGTGTTTGCTTGATACCCTAGCTCCGATGAAACAACTGGACCTAGATCATATGCATGTAACCGACCGGGTAACAAATTGGCTTTGCCTTTTTTCAGTTTTCGAGCACTCGATCCAGTGAGGATAAACTGATATCCTTTCTTTTTATCAATCAAGTACTGAATTGTATTTAAAACACTGGAAACTCTTTGAACTTCATCAATAAAGACAAGTCCGCCCTTGGGTAAAATCGCCTTTAAAGATTGCTCAAGATAAAGTGGATCTCTGGCAAATTCCAAAAACACACTTTGATTGGACAGATTGAATTCATGATCAACCCCGATCTGTTGAATTAAAGTTGATTTTCCTGTTTGCCTTGGACCCAACAAGAGGACTGATTTTTTATTCCCAAGACTCTGCTCAATTTGCTTTTGAATTTTTCTTAAAATCATATCCTTAGTTTAATAACATAGTGGTGAATTTACAATGTATTTTTACCACTATGTTGCAAACCCTCAAATTCTACAGGAATGATAATACAAAAACGGACTTGCTAAATCCATTTTTTCTAAAATTATGGACTTAAACATTCCAGAATTTTTGAACCACTGATTGATAAGAGTTTTTTCCTTTTTGGAACTCAGATCATGAAGATTTGCGCAGAACAGCCAGATGTCTAAGGAAATAAATTCTTCAGCCCTATTCTCCAGGGTAAACAGTCAGCACCCAAAATTGTTTTCTGCTGAGTGTCCAGTGACCAAATCTGGAATTCACATTTTCGATCCCAGTCTTTAGCTACACTGGCCAGAGATTTGACATCTTGCTCTTTGATTAAATCTGCTGATTTAATTTCAACAAGCAAATCAGGCAACCCGGGTCGCTCAACAACCAGATCGATTTCAACTTGAGATTGCGTGCGCAAATAAGACAGGCGAAAATCTTTTTTGAAATACTCATTCATACGAAAGCATTCTTGGATAATCCAAGTTTCAAAAGCTTCGCCAAAAGCATGGGTCTTTGGCAAGATTGTTAGGGAAAGACTTCGCTCAAGGGCTCGTTTTATACCAAGATCAAACAAATAAAATTTAGGCGCCTCACGCTGTCTCTTACGGATAGAACGGTGAAATGATGGCAGAAAAAAGCCAAGATATGTATCGGCAAGGATAGAAAAATAATTTTTCACTGTTTTGTCATCGATTCCAAGATCTCGAGATAATTTTGAATAACTCAATAT
>JBKCTJ010000305.1:0-6918 GCA_046318875.1 Pseudobdellovibrionaceae bacterium
GGCTAGCAATGTGTTGCTCGCCTTGAAAAACATTAGAACCTTCCACATAAATCTTTCCGTCGTTTTCAATTCTTCCTTTAATTGAACTACACAGCCAAAAGTAAAAATAACATTTCGTTTTGACTTGAACTTTGTTTTCGTTAATTTGAGCATACAATGGACCAAGAGCACCTTGATCTTTCCATACCGAACAAACAGGTTGTTCCTTAAGTTGTTGAGTCGAAGTGCAAGCTGATAAAAATAAAGGGCAAATAAATAGATATTTCATTGCTCTAACTACCTTGAACATAATGGAATTCGAAACGTTCCATTGACGATGTTGTTATCATCTCCATAAACAAACATTTGGCCGATCACTTCTTGCTCGGTCACTTCTTGAACATTAAATTTTCCCACCATGGAAATTTGATTTTGGCTCACCCCATTTTTCATCACGAAAAAAGTTGCAGATTTCATAGGTTCACCTTGGCCAAGAAAAAACTCACCGACTTGATTCGGAAGTTGAGTGAGAATTTCTTTCTCTCCAAACTGAAAGGACTGACATGGGTCAGTAGTGACTTTATCTGAAAATTGAAAATCAAATTGCTTTGGATCCATGAAGTTAGGTTTTACAGTTCCTGAATTCATGACCCAAGGTTGACCATTAATCAGTCCTTGAGCGGGCTGATCCACGTACTCAACACTTTCAATTCCTTCTACAACATTGGCATTCCCCCCACCATCAGAATCATTTTTCGATTCATTTTTTTTTGCACATGCCATGGAAAGCGAAACTGCAATTGCGAGGCTCAACTTTATTAAGGTTATTTTAACTGAATTCATATAAATCTCCTGGTTGTTTGTTGTTTCCTGAAGAGATTTAATTTGTTCAGAACAACATTCACAACCGAGTTTGAACGAAATGTTCCGCGAGATTCCGCAGACTAGCTCCGGAACAGATCAGTTCACAGATAATCAATGACTTGGAGTTTAAATATTGATAGCTCAACCTGGTGAATATTCTCTCTCAAGAAACCTATCAGGCGATTTTGACTGCAAAATACAATGACCGCTTAGAGCGTAACGCCCAGTATTCTTTGAGGTCCTTTGCGCAAAAATTGAAAATGCCCCCATCTGCCTTGAGTGAAGTCTTATCCGGAAAAAGAGGAATCTCTCGAAACCGGGCGGAAAATATTGCAAAAACTCTGGGAATGACTCCGCTAGAAACTGTTTATTTTGTTTCCTTAGTTGAAAGCTGCCATGCACGCTCAAAAGGAGTTCGCGAAATCAGTCGATCTCGAGCGCTCAAGTGTCGTCAGATTTTTGAGAATCCCCTGAATCAAGATCACTTTCAATTTATCGCAAACTGGTGGCACTTTGCGATTCTGGAGCTGTCACGCACCAAAGGTTTTAAAGCTTGTCCAATATGGATATCAAAAAAAATTGGAATTTCTGTGACGGAAACAAAAGAGGCTGTTCGTCGCCTGATCAGACTCAATATTCTAAAGAAATCAGCGAAAAGTCTTGTTCCCACAGGGGATTGGCTTGTCACAACTCCACACGACATTCCTTCCGAGGCGATTCGCAAATCACATCGTGATCTCATTCGCAAAGCCTTTGCCTCGGTAGATCAGCAAGAAGTTCAACAAAGAAATCTCACGAGTTTGATTTTTGCCATTGATACAACAAATGAAAAAAAACTCCAAGAAGCCAAAGACCTGATTATGGAATTCAATCGAAAGCTAAATAAAATCTCTAGTAATTCCAGCGAAAAAACCCAACTTTATTGTTTTACAACTCAATTGTTTTTACTTGAAGAAAATTAGACATCTGAAGCGCGGCAATTGACTGGGCTGATTTTTCTGCCATGAAATCAAGCGATGCTCATGTTATGATTTGGAACGAAGTATAATCTGGTCCTTCCAAAGATCTTTTAAAAAAGACTCCCAATGCATACAAACTATTCCATCAAAATGTTTCTCCGAAGAATCAAAACTAATAAGGTACCTTGCCGTTATTTTTCCTTCGTCCTTTATAGCTCTGAGTCCCTTGAGATGATCTGGTTTTACTTTTGTAGCTGACTTAACTTCGATTGCGATCTGACCATCGATAATAAAGTCAACTTCATGTTTTTGTAAGCTTCGCCAAAAATTGAAGGGAACATCTAACCGGCGATATGAAATATACGCGCGAAGTTCCTGAGCTATAAACTGTTCAAAAATTTTACCAAAGATATCCGAGTTTTTATCTAATTCTTGCGGTGTTCTCAAAATTGTATTCAAAACGCCAGTGTCAAAAAAATAGAATTTGCTTGTTGCAACAGACTTGCGGGACTTCCCCCCCCGCCAAGGTAACAATTGAAATCCAATTAAAGTATCTTCAAGGATTTCATAATAGTTTTTCACCGTTGGTTCACTGACACCGATATCGCTCGCAATATTTGAATAATTAATCATTTCTGAAGAAGTGAGAGCTGCTATTTGTAAAAACCGCTGAAAGAAATCTAATTTTCGAATATTTGATTCAAACTTGATTTCCTCATTCAGATAGTTGTAAACGTAGGCACTCAGATCTTCTTGAGGCTCAACACTGTTTACGACAAATGGTAGACCGCCGTAGCGAAGATACTTCATCAATTGAAAGTTCTTTATCTCGCCGGTGGTCAGTGGAAATATATCGGCCCTCCTTGCCCGTCCACCCAGCATGTTGATATCTTTTCCTTTAAGCTTACGAACACTGCTTCCTGTAAGTAAAAAATGAATTCCGTACTCTTCAATCAAACTGTGAACTTCATTCAGTAGAAGCGGAATTTTTTGAATTTCATCAATAACAACCAATTTGACTTTTTTATGATCAATTTTATTTCGCAAAAGCGATGGATTTGAGTTCAACTCCAGAAACTCATCCGTTTTTAATAAGTTTATAACCTTTGCCTTGGAAGATAACCTTTCACGAATTAAGTAGGACTTTCCCGTAGATCTTGGGCCAAACAAAAAAAATGACTTTTTTTTCAGTAGATCTTCTAGATTAAGAATTCTGTTGAATATCTGCATTACTCCTCATTTTCCGGCTAAAATCGTAAAAAGTAAAGTATAACTTTAGATTTTAAATAAAAAAGTAAATATAGTTCTTATTATTTCAAATTTTACTCAAAAATCTTATTCAAGATGTCTCAAACTGAAATAGCATGTGGATGAGAAACGACTGTATTTGAAGATGTTCTCATTGGAGATATCATGATCGCGCGAATCTCAATCAACAGAATAGAAAAAGGAGCTTTGTTAAGCTCCCTTTCAATGAACGAATCTTGATGAAGTAAATATTGAAAACAGAAAAATCAAACAATTAATTATTCAAAGTTCCTGCGCCATTGCCCGCGATCACCCCTTCATTAGACTGACCGGGTTGAACGTATTGGCTAATTGCTTTAACAGCATTACCCAAATTCAATCGTCCACCACTCTGAGTTTTGCCAGCCAATGTAGGATTGGCATCTGTTGTTTTCAAAAGAATATCTTTTACAACCAAAGCCGCAGCAGCTGGATCTTGTTTAGAGAAGGCAATGAAATCTGCACTAGCAGCTGAATACATCAATCCAATGGCTCCAGCGATGTGTGGAGTGGCCATCGAAGTTCCAGTGTTGTTGCCATAGCGATTGTTCGGTAACGTTGAATAGATATCTGTTCCCGGTGCACCTAAATCAACATTCTTAGATCCCCATGCTGCTCTTGAAAAAAGCTTGTCATTGATGTCTGTGTTGGTCACAGCGACGATGTATGGGCTATCGCAAGCTGTTGGAACGTCTCCGACGACATCCACATTCACTGCATTGTTTGCAGTGGCAGCTGCTGATAAAATTCCCGCTTTACCCATTTCGTTATAAATATCATTCCAAACTGTGTACTGAGCAGATTGGCAATTTGCATTATCAACGCCAAAACTTGAATTTGTAGAAACAACGTTGGCACCTTTTTGGCCGTTTGATTCAATCCATAATTTTTTCATTTTTAAAGCGTAACCATAACCGCGACCAACAACAGAAAAATTACCTGAAGAAGCGCTGACTAGCATGATTTGAGTATCCCAATTGATGCCGGCGACACCTATTTGGTTGTTTCCCTTAGCTCCAACCGTTCCAGCCACATGGGTTCCGTGGCTATCTGTCGGGATATTTCCAGAATTACTGAATGCATCCCAACCATTGACATCGTCAACGTAGCCATTGCCATCATCGTCAACTTTATTTCCAGGGACTTCGTCTTTGTTCACCCAAAAATTAGGCATTAAATCTGGATGTTTTAAATCAAAACCGCCATCAACAACTGCAACAACAATTTGATCACCGGATTTATTTGGACCACCCACGGAAATGCCCCAAGCTTCCCGAGTATTGATATTCACTTTTGAATTTGGATTCAAACTCCAAATCTTTGAAAAATCCAAATCATTGGGAGCATTACGAAGCTGCATTTTATAATCAGCAAAAACGTTTTGTGTGCCCGGGTTTTCTCGAATTGTTCTCATGAAGGATTTGGTTGATCGCAACAACGCTGGTTTTACCAAATATAAATTCATTTCAGGTATAATTGCTTCCACTCGGTCCCCGTTGGAGAGGGTGCTTTGCAATGATCTTTCAGCGCCTGGTTGGAGTCGGACGATTAAATCTCCTTCAGCAGCCAAAACAGTTGTTGTTAGTAACATCGTCCCAAGAATGACTTTCACTTTTAACATTATTCCCCCCGGAATCATTGCAGAGTGTTTTTTATTCCCAAGCCTCATGCTTGCGAATTTGGTAGTAAGTCTTGATAAAACATAAGGTATATTCAACAAAAATCGGAGGGATTCTTCATTTTTCCAAAAAAACGCGGGGTTTCAATTAGCGGATTGAATCCGAAGAATAGGAAATTTTAATACAAGGCCCTTAAATTCAGTGTGGCCACCAAAAAAAAAGGGAATAGGTTAATTTGGCGCATCCGGTGTGAAATCAATTTTGATATTTGCATCAGCTTTTGGAATGAAGCTCCCATAAAATCGAATGGCATTCACCGAAGGAATGTAATCCCAGCCATTCACTGTGCTTTGAGGAACAGTCACACCATTCATTAAGACACGAATGGTGCTCACATTTGGAATTTTGTTTAAACGATAATCAGTGATGATTTCAATCAACCTTGCATTGATATTGGCAACCGCTCCAGTCAAATCGCTTGTGCAAAGACTGGTTTTAATTCCGCTCGAATAAGTGGCTAAACTGATAAAGGGTTCGCTGATCGATCCACTCTCAGAAAAACTTGAGCATGAAGTCGACAAGCTCAGCTTGCCAATCACGTTCATGACCCAATTTTTCACACCAGGCAAAGTCTGTGGTTTCAACTGATCAAAAAAGTTTTTGTAATAGTTCAAAGCTTGGGAGGATCCACCTGGGACAGGGCTGTAATCTTCTTCATCAGTCAAAGCGATGACCACGAGGTAAGCTTCTTGCCGCAGAAAACCCATGCCCTCGTTGATAATGTAAGGCGCACTCAAAGCAGTCACAAGGCTTTCCATCCCGCGTTCATTATTGCTGCCACCCTCACCGACTTTAATTCGAGCAGCTAAGGTTACAGCTAAATTCGGAGTTGAATTTGTTAAGTACCGCGGAGAACCCAAAAATTTTCCGCCATCAGCGGATTTGCCATTGGTATTTCCACCCATGTTGGAATTAACCACAGCGAAATGCATATCTAATTTCAGAGAGAGCAATTTTTGAATTAGAGTTGGAATCGTATTGGCCAGTCGATTTTGATGGTCCATCATTGAACTGGAATCATCGACCATAAAAACAACATCTACTTTGTTATTATAAACTGCAGACTGATCAAAAACTTGGGACTGTTCTTCCAAAGCAAACTGCTGGCCCTCTTGACAAGCCAGAGCCAAAGATAAGAAAGGAAGAAAAATCCATTTTTTCATCGTTATGCTGCCTTTGATTTTAACTGTGTATATGCTTTGATTGATTCTCGTGCTTCGGACAACACATGGGAAAATTTCAATCCATATTTGACTTTACCGTCTTTACCAAATTGGTTTTTACTGACCACAACACAAGTCGCATTAAACGAAGGCACACCTTCACCAGGCTGGAAATGCAAAAACATATTATCCCCTGGCATAAACTGCAAAGTCGACAACACGATTCCAGCCCCACCCGCAGAAATCTCAATACTTTGTCCACGATAGACACGTTTATTATCGTGAACAATAATCGAACAACCATATGCAGCTCGCAAATGGCGGCGACGAAAGAAAATTTCTGAAACATCTGGCAAGGATGATTCTTGCAGCTTTCTCATTTCAGTGGTTGAAAATTCTGGAGCTTCAGAAATTTTTTTCCATGATGACATAGACGAATTCCAAATATAGTCGAATTCATAAAGAGTTTTCGCTTGGAGCATTTGGATCACTTCGATTTTGGAAAATGGTCCATAATTGTTGGCGTCTTTTAAGACGTACCACTCTTTGTCTTTAAGCATCTTTTTCAGATCTTGGTCTGACATACCATCTTCCTTTGTTAAGGTTCCTCACAAAGATGTTTCGGCGAGTGGCTCGTCAGACTTAACATCAGACTCTACATCAGATGCAGATTTGAATAAATTTTGTAAAAATTCACAGACGGTTTAATTCAAACCGTCTGTCAAATAGACGGTTTGAATTAAACCGTCTATTTGTTTGTCACTTTGTCAAGATATCGCGTAGCTCTTGCATTGTTTCTGGTTCGAAAACACCGATATGCTTAAAGACGATTTTCCCTACAGGTGAAACGACGAAAGTTGTTGGAGTGTGTTTTACTTCGTAAGTTTTCAGAGCCAAGCGCTTTGAATCCAAGACCGTTGTGAATTCTTGAGCCAGGGCCACTTGCTGAATGTAATTCAAAACAGTTGACTCATCCCGGTCGATGGC
>JBKCTJ010000306.1:0-13406 GCA_046318875.1 Pseudobdellovibrionaceae bacterium
GTTAAAATTCCTCCTTATATTTCTGTGGGTCAAATTGTTGAAGGTGTTGTAACCGAAATCAACGATGTGAGAGGATTTGTTTTAGTGCAGGCTCCGGAAATGTTGGGCGCAATCGATTTCCAAACCATGAAGTGGGCAAGAAAACCTAACTTTGAAAAAAGCTATGAACAGGATACGATTCGCAAGCCTTCGGATGCACTGAAAGTGGGCGATGTCATTCTAGTCAAAGTCATTAATGATCAATTTCAACTTTCTGATGTCAGTAAAAATAAAAAAGATAAACCGATGACTTTTCCAGGCCGAGTGACTTTAAACTTGGAACAAGAACCGAAAGTTGAAGGCGCATTGGTTTCCTTTGATTTAAAGACTCAGGAACTGTTGGCTTTAGTTGGTGGATTTGATTTTCAAAGGAACGAATTCAATCGTGCCCTGCAAGCTGCCAGACAAACAGGATCTTCTTTTAAAGCTCTAGTCTACGCAGCTGCCTTAGATCATGGATACACGGCTTCAACTCCAATTATGGATACACCTATTGTGTTTGAACAAAAAGAAATCGATGAAGGCCAGGAAGCAACAAAATTATGGCGTCCATCGAATCATGGGCGTGATTACAGTGGTGATATTACTTTTAGAAATGCCTTGGTCAGATCTTTAAATATTCCAACTGTTAAAATTATCGAAGATATCGGCGTCAAATATTCGACAGACTACGCAAGGCGATTGGGAATTTTTTCCTCCTTAAATCAAGATTTTACAATGTCATTGGGCACAAGCTCAGTGACTCTTTATGAAATGACAAAGGCTTTTTCTGTTTTTGGAAGATTGGGAAAACGAATCAAACCAATTATAATTCATAAGGTCATCGATCAAAACAATAAACAAATTTTGGGAGAAACTAGTTTAGACATTCGTTATAAAAATGAAATCGATCCCATCGAAGAAGAATTCGTCACAAGAAGAAAAAGTTTTTTTGAAAGCATGTCCAATGGAGCTTCAGATGAAACCGTCAACGAAAATTCACAGTCTGATGGAAAGACATCTGTTGAAACTAAGAAACCCATAAAAGACGAAATGTTTTTTCTGCCGGATGAAGAACAAGCCATTAAACCGCAGACGGCATATTTGATTACAAGTTTATTGAAAGGGGCCGTGGAAGATCCTCATGGTACTGGAGGTAAAGCCAGAGCCCTCGGTCGAGAAGTTGCAGGAAAAACTGGAACATCTCAGGGTTATTTTGACGCTTGGTTTTTAGGTTATACTGCTCAAATTTCTACGGGTGTTTGGGTTGGCTTTGATAAGGAACACACTATCGGTCGTGGTGAAGTTGGTGGAAGATCGGCTTTACCGATTTGGGTGGAATATATGCAAGAAGCACATAAAAAACTGCCAATTGCCAACATTCCTGTGCCTGATGGAATAACGTTTGTCAGCATCGATGCAGATACTGGAAAATTAGCTTCGTCAAAATCGAAGAATGTAATAAAACAAGCCTTCCTAGAAGGTACTGAACCAAATCTATTGAACAACAAAGAAGAGGAAACTTCAGATTTTCTGAAGCAGGATTTAACTGAATGAAGGAAATTCACCTTTGGGGTGTTCGGCAAAATAATCTAAAAAATATTGAAGTCAAAATTCCTCTTGGCTCAATGACTGTTATTTGTGGTCCCTCGGGATCTGGAAAAAGTTCCTTAGCCTTTGAAACATTGTTCGCAGAAGGCCAAAGGCGTTTTATTGAAAGCATGTCTAATTATGCGCGGCAGTTTTTGAACAAAGCTCCCAAACCTGACATCGATGGGATTAATAATATTCCTCCGGCAATTTCCATTGAACAAAAAAATTCTGTAAAAAATTCTAGATCCACTGTTGGAACAACAACTGAGATTGTGGATTATTTGCGATTGCTTTTTGAAAAAATCGGGGAATCCAGATGCCCGACCCATCATGTTCCCACCCTAAAATGGAACGTCAATCAAGCGACAGATCAAATTCTTTCGCAGATGAGTGGGACTCGGGGATATATCTTAGTACCCATATTTTCAGGAAAGCGGTTTGCTGACGGAAAGAAATTGCTCTCGCTACTTTTGCAAGATGGTTATTTGCGAGCTATTTTTCCTGAAAACGGAAACCTCGATTCAAAAACTGAAGATTTGCTAAAACAAGTCACAGAACTAAACAGTAAAGATTTAATTAAAAAAGGTCTTCCCAAGACGGATTTCTTTTTAGTTATTGATCGATTGAGTTTTACAGATGGCGAACGAGGTCGAATTTTAGATTCAATGACCCAAGCTTATGATGCCAGTATTAAATACAATTCTGGGGAAACTGTCCGCAAAGCAACTGTCATCAATACAGATGGATTGCGCATTCGACTGAGTGAAGAGCGTTCATGCCCTGTTTGTGGATACACCCCGCCGATTTTATCCTCTAAGCTTTTTTCATTTAATTCACCCATTGGTGCTTGCCCCACATGTAAGGGATTTGGAAATTTACTGACTCTAGACGAGCACAAAGTGATTCCTAATTCAAATTTAAGCTTAGCAGAAGGTGCGTTGAATCCGTTTGAAATGCCTTCGAGTGCTCATGAAAAAAAACAAATGCTGGCGTTTTGTAAAAAAAATAAAATTGATGCAAACAAACCGTGGAAAAGTTTGCCGGCAGCCCATCGCGAAGTCATTTGGAAGGGCAACAAAGAATTTTTCGGTGTCGTGGGTTTGTTTGAATATCTAGAACAGATGAAATACAAAATGCACGTTCGCGTTTTTATTTCCAGATACAGATCTCCAAATCAATGCCCTGAATGTCATGGTGCAAGATTACGTCAAGAAGCTGGTGATGTTTTTATTGAGAACAAAACGATTTCTGAACTTTGCAAAATGACTTTGAAAGATCTTTGGTACTTTTTTCAAAACATCAAGCTGACACCCTACCAAAAAGAAATTTCATATGAAGCTTATAAACAAGTTTTATCTCGTTTAGATTATTTAAACCGAGTCGGCGTGCAGTATCTGACTGCGGACAGGGAAACGCGGACTTTGTCCGGCGGTGAATACCAAAGAATCATGCTTGCAAATCAATTGGGTATGGGACTTTCACAGACGCTGTATGTTTTGGATGAACCGACTGTTGGCCTGCATCCACGAGACAACGATCGCTTGATCTCGATTCTAAAAGACATAAAGAATCTGGGAAACACTCTTGTCATTGTAGAACATGATCACGATGTCATTAAAAACAGCGAATATGTCATCGAAATGGGACCTGGCAGTGGCTATCTTGGTGGACAAGTCATTTATTCTGGAAAATCTCACGAATTTTACGATGCTGAACAGTCCAATACGAACGTTTATTTGAAACCGAAAAAAAACAAATCGATTCCCCGTGAATTTAGAAAAATTGAAATCGAAAAAGCCAAATTTAAAATTTCTTTGGTTGGTGCCAATGGACATAATTTAAAAAATATCGATGTGGATTTTCCTCTTCACCGGTTGGTGACTGTGACTGGGGTTAGCGGATCTGGCAAATCGACTTTAATCACGAAAACTTTGTATCCTGCTTTAGCTAAACATTTAGAAGTCGAATTTCTTCAAGCTCAGCCGTTTCAAAAATTACAAGGTGCTAGCTTTGTAAAAGATATTCTACTTGTAGATCAATCTTCTATCGGAAAATCCGCGCGAAGCTCACCTATCACCTATCTAAAAACTTTTGATCACATCAGGACCTTGATGGCCAATGTTCCTGAAGCCAAAGATCGCGGGTATACGGCTGGTACATTTAGTTTAAATGTGGACGGCGGCAGGTGTCCTGCATGCAAAGGGACAGGCTTTGAAGAAATTGATATGCAGTTTATGGATAACGTCATTATCCCTTGCGATATTTGTGATGGTAAGAAATACCGGCCAGAAATTCTAGAAATCAAGCTGAATGCAAAAAATATTTTTGATATTTTGTCTTTAACTGTCAGCGAAGCAATGAATTTTTTTGTTGCCCATCCGAATATTCGAAAACCTCTGAGCTTGCTACGGGAAGTGGGCCTTGAATATTTACAAATTGGTCAACCTGCTAATTCTTTGAGTGGTGGAGAATCCCAAAGACTAAAAATTGCCAAAGAGCTGTCGCAGACAAATCAAAAAGATACTCTTTATATTTTGGATGAGCCAACGACGGGACTGCATTTTAAAGAAATAGAACTTTTGTTGAATGTTTTAAATAAATTGATCGAAGCCGGCGGTTCTGTGATTGTTGTTGAGCATAATTTAGATGTGATTCGAGCATCTGATTATGTCATTGATATGGGTCCTGATGCGGGATCGGAAGGTGGCGAAATTGTTGCGCAGGGCACCCCAGCCGATTTGATTAAAGTGAAGAAAAGTCTGACAGGACAATATTTAAAGCGCTATCTCGAAGAAAATAATTTAGTGATTTGAAAAATGAATCTCATTTATTGAAAAAGAGATCTTTTTAAAAGCGACACCCCCAAAATCAATTTTTCCTTGATTTCAAAACCCTCTGGGTTTGTTGATCTTCTATGATCACTCTCCGTTAGAGAAACCGACCCTAGTCAGGAACTTCCTGCCGATGCAGGACAAACCGTTTTACCTCGAAAGATCATTAAGCTTTTCAATGATCAATAAAACTAGCAAAACTAGTCTTAAGATGAATTGAACCAACCTAAAAAAATACCGAACAACACCTTGCGGGGTAAGGTTCGACATTCGGACCTCCTTTGTTAAAGAGGGGGCTGAATTCAAATAAACCGAGATTGGGGATGCCAATCTCGGTTTATGCATTTACATCACCAAAATATCTGGAAGCGGCTCCGGAACTATCACTTCTTCAGGTGCAATGACAAGAGGTGCGCCTAAATTTAACCATTTAAGAATCAATTGTCTTCGCACGTCGACCATTCCTTTGGGTGGCATGTCTTCAGATTGAACTGCTTCTTGAACCGCTTGCTTGTTTTCAACAATCTTTGCATAAGAATCCAAAAGTGGCTTTCTTGGCTTTGAAGATGTTTCGCTGTGACAGCCTAAGCAGCTTTGTTCAAATGCGTTTTTATTTACTAATGCATAGTTGAGTTCATTATCTTTCAGTAAAGCCACTTCTTCGTCGGTCAAAAATTTTGCTTCAGGTGGAACTGGCGGAACCACAACCGGCGGTGCTGGTTTTTCAGGGCTTAAAACTCCCGGGATTACACCACCCTGTGAAGGATTGATTGATCGGCCGGTCATAAAATAGTTACAAGCACTTAAGCTGAAAACTGTTAACAGGGCTGTACACTTTAAAACTTTCATTTTTGACTCCAGGTTTCTTGTTTCAGATTGAGTTCACAATCCCACTGCGCTTTATTTAATCACTTTTCCAATAAATAGATAATTAAATTTCTCTGTTTCCGTAATTAAACAAATTTGTATCATCTCATTCACTGCAATTGTCCCTGAGACCGGGGGGCTGCACCTTTGAGATGCTGCTCTCATTTCAATAATCTAACAGAAGGAGCCGAAAATCACGAGTGAGTGAACCTTAGAAAAATGATGAGATCTGATGGAATAATATTCAAAGGTTCAATGAACAGGTTTTGGCTCGCAGAGGGAACAAGAATATTGCCTGAAAGGCCATTTTAGGCGAGTCTAGCTTCGATGCAGGTTGAAATAAAACGTCTCCTCAAAGAAATCATCGTTCATCGCTCGAAGGTGATTGTTATCGCCCTCACGGGGATTGTGAATGGTGTGTGCAGTCCGCTTTTGATTTTTACATTGAAAGATATTCAGGGGGGGTTCGAGAGTGGGGATCCTGCAAAGATTCAACAAGTCGGACTTTACGCCATTTCATTGGCTTTGATGGTTGCGATCTCTAAATATTTTAATATTTATACAATGAATTACACAGCTGAAATGGTGGTCAATAAGATTCGGCTGATGTTTCAGCAGCGTTTGATGTCGTTAAATCTTTCCTATCATCTCAAATACGAAGGTGGTCCTGGCGGATTATTAAGCCGTTCCATTAACGATGTGCGCACTATTCAGGATGGCCTTCGAATGGTTGCGGATTTTTGCCGGGAACCCATCTTAGCTATTGGGTTGTTCGTAAATCTGCTGAGAATCAATTGGCAACTGACGCTGACCCTTCTGATTGTTCTTCCACCGATACTGGTATTCTTGCGCCAAATTTCACGAAGCTTGAGAAAATATGTTTTGATGGGACAAGAGGAATTAGAAAAAACAACTTCTGTTCTGCGAGAAACATTAGACGGAATCAGAACTATTCAGTCCTATAATCTTGAAGATTTAATGCATAATAAACTAAAAAAACAAACCAACAATTATGTTGAAATCCGAAGAAGGGTTCACGCTCGGGTCGAAGTGATGAGTCCCGTGACAGAATTTGTAGCTACATTTTTAATTTTGGCGATCTTTTTTTACTTTTCCAATGAAGTTGCGCAAAATAAAAACAGTATGGGTGACGTCTTAACTTTCGTCGCTAGTATGATGATGCTCAACGTTCCCCTTAAAAAACTTCAAGAAAGCTATGTTCGCTTTCAAGAAACAGCTGTAGCTGCAAAACGAGTTTACGAAATCATTGATGCACCCCATATCGTGTCTGAACAAAACAACGCCGAGGCTTTTCCGAAATCATGGAATCATATTCAATTCGAGAATGTCGGCTTTGAATTTCAAAACCATCGTATTTTACGAAATGTCAGTTTTTCCGTTAGAAAAGGTGAACACGTCGCATTTGTTGGCCTGAGTGGATCTGGCAAATCCAGCATCGTAAATATGTTGCCCAGATTCTTCGATCCCACTGAAGGAAAAATTTCGGTGGATCACAGAGATCTGAAATCATTTTCGTTAAAAGATCTTCGCAAAAACATTGCCTTAGTTGCTCAGGATGTCTTTTTGTTCAATGGTACTATCGAAAACAATATTGTGGTCGGTGACCTTGATCGTGATTCAAGATTTATTGCCTCGGCTGCACAGGCAGCGAACGCTTTGGATTTTGTCAGTGTAAGACCTGAATCTTTTCAAAGCCCAGTGGGTGATCGTGGCGGTTTGCTCTCCGGTGGTGAAAAACAACGCCTCAGTATCGCGCGGGCCATTTTTAAAGATGCTCCGATTCTAATTTTAGATGAAGCAACAAGCGCCCTTGATTCAACCAGCGAAAAAGAAGTGCAGCGAGGAATTGATAGCCTTCTAGAAGGAAGAACCGCATTGATTATCGCCCATCGCCTATCGACAATTCAAAAATGTGATCGCATTTATGTTGTGAAAGATGGCTCCATCAAAGCCATGGGAACACACGAATCCCTGCTTGAAACTTCTGTCGATTATCAGGAGTTGTACTCGCATCAAGGTCTAGTTTAATTCTCAAAATTTCCGCTACTGCCGCTAATTTCGCGATCCTTCGATCAAAATGGGACGACGTCATAATTCTAACAGTGCAGTATAAAGTTCGTCTAAACTTTTGACGATATCATCTATGAAACAATTATTTTGAACAGTTTGTTTGAAAAGTTGACAGAGAAGTTAAAACTTCAAAGAGTGAAAGGACGATATCATGATCAATTGGGACGAGTTTGAACATATCCACGTCATAAAAAAGCTAAAGCAAATTTTGGGAGCTTGGTGGGGACTGGATGTTATTTTTACGGACGAACGTGGTCACATCAAGGGATTTGATTCCGCGAAACAAAGTTTTTATAATCCTGGTGTCGCTTATTTGATGAAGCAAGATTCCGCAAAAACTCAAATTGGTGAAATGGTCGGAAAAGCCATTGAAAATTTAAGGATGTCGAACAATCGCTACATCTTACAAAATTGGAATTCAACTGGTTTCGATATTGGTATTTTTCCGGTGTTGATTGAAAACGACTTCGTAGGGACTGTGATCACCATGGGTTTCTACAAAGAGATGGCGACCAATGAACGCATTTTAGATGTTCGTTCAAAATTGAGCCTACTTGGCATGAGCAATGACCTGATCGAAAAAACTGTGACTCGTTTACAATACATCGATGACACAAACAAAACACATTTTGTTGAGCTGTGCGAACTTGTCGCACAAGAAATTGTCACTTTGCACTTGGAAATCTCTTCTCGCGAAGATCAGATCAAGGAATTAAATAAAGAGCTTGGAAATCGATTCAAATATGACAACATGATTGGAAAATCAAAACCAATGCAGTTGCTTTATACTTTGATGGATAAAATTAAAACTGCTGATTCAACGGTTTTAATTCAAGGTGAAAACGGTACTGGTAAGGAATTGATCGCTCGAAGTATTCACTACAATTCTGTTCGAAAAGACAAAACATTTATTACTCTGAATTCCGCTGGCTTACAAGATACATTATTGGAAACAGAATTATTCGGTCACGTGAAAGGTTCATTTACTGGTGCTTTGAAAGACAAAAAAGGTCTTTTCGAATCTGCAGATAAAGGAACGTTCTTTCTAGATGAAATCGGAGATACGACCCCAGCAATGCAAGTTAAGCTTCTTCGAATTTTACAAGAAGGTACATTTACTCCAGTGGGAGCAACTGAAACTCGCAAAGTTGACGTTCGAGTCATCGCTGCGACAAATAAAAATTTAAAAGAAATGGTTGAACAAGGAACATTCCGTGAGGATTTATACTATCGTCTGAACGTCATCAATATCCGAGTTCCACCATTGCGAGAACGAAAAGAAGACATTCCAGTCTTGGTTGATTATTTTATGATGAAACTGGCTGAAAAAAATCCAGGTCACAAGAAACAATTAACTAAACGTGCTCTTGAAAAGTTTTTTGACTATCACTGGCCAGGAAACATCCGAGAACTCGAAAACGAATTGGAACATCTTTGGGTTGTATCTGATGATAAGCTTCAAGCAGAAAGTCTTTCTGCAAGGATCTTAGAAACCGGCGATAAGAATAAGGTTCAAGGTGCTCGCCTTCAAGGGAAACTGAAGGATGCACTTGAGTCTTTAGAACGCGACATGATTCGAGAAGGATTAAGAAGAACTGGCTGGAACAAATCAAAGCTTGCAAAAGAGCTTGGAATTTCACGAGCTGGATTGATTATGAAAGTCGAAAAGTACGAACTCGATAAACGAAAGATGACTCGCGGATAAAATTCCTTCTGTGGAAGGGGTATGTGCCAGGTATTCTTTGCATGTATTCTTTGCATGTATTCTTTCCATGTATTCTTTCTATAGTTGAATATGAAATCTGCGATCCCCATCGCCCCTCCAACACCCAGTCCATCGTGACTGGGTTTGTTGTTTTGGTTGACAGATAGAAATTTCAAACCTGAAAACCTTGCTGAATTCAAGAATTTAAGTGTCTATTTTTTTAGGTCTCTTCCAACTCTATTCTAGTTATCTGCTGATTCAAGTGGTCACAATTTTTGGCACCAGTATTGAAGTCATTCGCTTTGAATCGAATTGGAATGAGGGAAAATCAATGGGTCAGGAAATACAAACTATTCACCATTTTAGTCATTGGGTTCAGCAGAAATTTCACAAAGAAGTGATGCTTGAACGCGTGGCTTCCATGGACATGAGCAACGATGGAATTGAAAATGATTTAGTTTTGCCCGTTGTCTATAAAGACATTTGGTTATCACAAGTGCGGATCAAGAATGGTCAGTACCTTGGGCGCTTTGATCAACATCAAATTTCCCATTTTGTTGAGCTGCAATTGGCTCCGTCACTTTATAAACAGCTCTTGGACTTACAATTGAATAATTTGAAAACAGTGACTCAACAAGAATTTGAAACCCAAGGACTTCAGCTCTTTGGTGGACAAAATGAGTCCCAGGAAGCTTACTTCGAAGAAAACAGACAACAGCCTTTTGCAGAAGGATACAAAGAACCTTTCACAATTTGTCTGTATGGAAAAGACGGGTTCCGCCACCGTAAAATTGCAAATGAAATCCATCATCTTTTAAGCCACCGCTGGGCTTTAGTAAACTATAAGGATATTGCAGCTGACATCACTCACATTGATCAAATTTTTGATCTTGGCGCCATGACTTTATATGTAGATCATGTTCAAAATTTCGAAGTTCGAGATATTGATTTATTGAATCAATATTTAATAAAAAAACATGGTGATTTTAAACCAAGACAAGAAACTCCTTTGTTTATATTCAGCGGAAAAGCCAAAGACGAATTCAAAACAATTTTAAATTCCATCACTTTGGAAATCGATCAAGATTATTGTTTTCGAACCGAAAATTGGCCGATGAAATCAGAACAAATCAGGGACATCCTAGACTTGCTTTTGACATAATTCCCTGACACTCTTTTTTGAAGGGTGTCCTATGAATGAACCAATTTTACCTCAAGATATTTATCAGTTTGTCACAGAATCTTGTGACTCACCTGACGTCAAAGTTTTTCCTTTAGCAGGTGATGCTTCAAATCGGCGCTACTATCGCTTAGTTCTCAAAGAACAAAGCTTTGTGTTGATGCGATGGGAACCCTTTCAAATAGAAAAATATCCGTTTCTAAGCGTGCTCAATCATTTTCAGAAAAACAAAGTTCATGTTCCCCATGTGACAGCAATTTCTCCGAACCTAGGTTGTATTGTCTTAGAAGATTTAGGTGATTTGACCTTGGAACGTAAGTTTTTTGAAAATCAAATTCAGGAAAATACATTTATTTTTTACAGCATGGCCGTGGATGAATTGATCAAAATTCACTTCCATGCAACGGAAGATCGCAAAAACCCATGCACTGCTTTTGACATTCAATTTGATACCGAAAAGTTTATGTGGGAAATGAATTACGGCAAAGAACATTTGATTGATAAACTTTTAGATTTTCCTTTATCTGAAAAAGTATCTCAAGAACTGCAAAATGTTTTTTTAAATATTTGCAGCATCCTCCATGATCAACCAAAATATATCAGCCACCGGGATTACCACTCTAGAAATTTAATGATGAAATTAGATCAGCTTTGTGTCATTGATTTTCAAGATGCCCGCTTAGGGCCAGTTCAATATGATTTAGTTAGTTTAGTTCGCGACAGCTATGTTGATATTTCAGATTCTTTCGCACAGATGATTATTCAAGATTATTTAGATAAGGCGAAACCTTTTTTGAAAAATCATTCCATCGAAGATTTTATGCACATTTATGAAATTCAAGCAATTCAAAGATGCTTCAAAGCTTGCGGCAGTTTTTCAAGTTTTTTAAACCTTCGTGATGACCGCAGATATTTAAAATACATTCAACCAACCATTAAAAAAGTAATCAAAAGTTTGGGACAGTTTCCTGAATATAAACTATTCGGTGATATCTTAATCGATTCAGGAAGCCTTGATCGCAAGTACGAAAACCTATGAAAGCAATGTTGTTGGCCGCCGGCCTAGGAACCAGATTCCAGCCACAGACTTTAATTAAAGCAAAACCTGCTCTGCCTTTTTTAAACCTGCCCATGGCCTATTATGCGGTTTGGCTGCTCAATCAATGTGGGGTTCGGGAGTTTGTCTTTAACACTTATCATTTGCCGGACACAGTGAGCCAGATTTTCAATTTTAAAGGCGTGTCGGGTTTAGACAACACTTCGAAAATTCAGACTTGGTTAAATCAATCTTTGTTTCATGAGTCCCCTGACGGAACTAAAATATTGGGCGGTGCTGGCGGGCTTAAAAAAGCTGAAATTTTTTTTAGGGATTCAGATCATCTAGTTTTGATGAATTCGGACGAAATTATTTTGCCTCGAGTTCTTTCAAGCTTTCATGATTTTTTTAAATCCCATAGGAATAAAAATAATACGACATTAAAGACCCCTGATGAAACTGCACCAAGTTTTCCAAGACTTGCGACTCTCGCCGTGATGGATCACCCAGAAGTAGGTCATCAATTCGGTGGAATATGGTGTGACGATTCAAATCGAGTGATTGAAATCGGCAAAAAGCCAAGCAGATCTGGATTGAAGGGATGGCATTTTATCGGACTTCAAATTTTAGATCGAAAAATTTTCTCGCTGATTCCAACAAATCAAGAATCAAATATTTTTTACGACGTGCTAAATCCCATTCTCAAAGATCACAATGTGTACGTTCATCCAGTCGAATGCGATTGGTTTGAAACTGGCAACCTCAATTCCTATTTGCAAGCTACACAAGTCTGTTTGAATCTGATCGATCAGGGCAAATCGAATTATTTGTCAGAAATGCTAAAGAGTTTACGACCCCAAGATACGATCAACAAAGAAGAAGGGCATATCACTTACGGCGATCCCTCCTTTCAACATGCAATGAAAAAGTGGCAAGTGAAAGATTTCGCTGTTGGATCTTCGCCAATATTCAATTCCAATCTGTCTGCTGTTTTAAACGACCAAAATAAAAAACCAGCTCCATCTAAAAAATTTGAAATCCATCAAGCCGTATTTGCACAGCAGGCCAGCTTAAATGATGAGAGCTATGAAAAAACTTTAGTTTTATAATCTAGGCTCTAGAAATACAAAGTGGTTGAATTATCTTGGTGCCAACAATGAAGCTGGTAAAAAGCCTTCACCTTCACGTTGCATTTTGTGATCATAACGGCGCGAGATCATTTGAAACAATTCATCTTGAGCTACGCCAATTCTTTCACCGTTAAAATCGCTAGATAAACCCGCAACAGAGGCTGCCGCTGGATCACGAAGTGGATTTGGGTTTACTCCGTAAGCTCCGGCATAACTCGCAGCTGCGCCGTCACCAGATCCTGTAGTAGATCCAGAATTCACTCCACCACCAGCTTCCGCAAAACCCATGGCACTTGTGTGGGCACCCATTTTTTCAATCACAGTTTTCTCGGCTTTTTTGACAGCGCGCATGGCACCGTCGATGGCAGCGGAATTAAAACCAGCTTTCGCCATGGATGCTTGAGTCGAAGCCAGACTTGTTGGAAGCTTTTTTCCATCTGGAGTTGTTAATGTTTTCCCATCTGGACTAAGTTTAAAACCATTTAATCCTTGATGAGATGCTAAACTTCGCTGAATACCAGACAATTGCGCGGGAGACACACCTGCATCCTGTAAGTAACCACTATAGTCAGCATTGGTTCCGCCAGAATTCCAATCCACTTGCTGTTGAGTATTCCTGGCATCTTTGGATTGGGCTTTGCTAGCTGCTGCTTGCATCATAGCCTGAGCGCCCATCATGAAATGCAAAGCCGCTTGTGCACAGGCCATTTTATTTGGGCCTGATCCACACTGAGCAGCATAGGTTGCACCCATTCCCATCATGACTCCACTCGTTACAGTAGACACGGCTGCCGTAAGACCTGATGCATCAGAAGACTGCTTCGCAGCATCCCGCACTGTTGGCGCTGCAGTCGCTGGAGGTCGAGATGCTGAAGTTCCCGAACTTTCTAGACCGGTTCCGGATCCATTCTGTCGAACTCCGCTTGGACTGGCAGGTGTCACAGAGGTGGGAGTT
>JBKCTJ010000307.1:0-8905 GCA_046318875.1 Pseudobdellovibrionaceae bacterium
CTTCTTCACCCATTAAAAACTTATCACCGATCACTTCATCAACATCGGCTAATTTCTCGATCAAAATTTGACGGTATTCTTGGACTTGTTCAAGCAAATCAGCTGGTATCGGCACTTCAGTGATTTTTTCTCCGCTGGCACCTTCGTTGATGAAAGCTTTCTGTGTAATCAAATCCACACAGCCTTTGTGGTGTTCTTCAAGTCCGATTGGAACTTGATACATCACTGCGTTCAACCGAAGTTTTTCAACTAAAGCATCTTTCACTCTGAAAGGATTTGCACCCTGACGATCAAGTTTATTGACGAAAGCCAATCTTGGAACGTTGTAACGTTTCATTTGGCGATCGACGGTAATTGACTGTGATTGAACTCCGGCAACTCCGCAAAGAACCAAAATCGCTCCATCCAAAACGCGCAAAGACCTCTCCACTTCAATCGTGAAGTCAACGTGGCCCGGTGTATCGATTAAGTTAATAATATGATTATCCCATTCTACTTGAGTCGCAGCAGATTGGATCGTGATCCCTTTTTCCCGTTCAAGATCCATGGAATCCATTGTCGCGCCGACGCCATCTTTACCTTTGACTTCGTGGATCGCATGAATTCGACCCCCGTAGAAAAGAATTCGTTCTGAAAGAGTTGTCTTTCCAGAATCGATATGGGCGGAAATCCCAATATTACGAACAATGTTAATATCCCACTTTGTAGCCATATATTCTCACCCTCAAGTTTAGGTTTTTTTTGCACGAAACCGTTTTAGATAGCACCAATTTTTTTTTTGATCAAAAAATGCTTTCGTGAAGAATAGTTATTCTGCAGCGTTGCATTATACAAAACAAAACGACACTAAACCTGGGATTTTGACTTTGCAAGAAAAACCATGACAGTGGAGAAGGTAGCGAAAAAGACAGTGAAAAAGACAGTGGAAAAGACAGTGGAAAAGAATCAACGCTGAAAATGGGAAAATCAATGGACATTTCCGAGTTAAAAACTTTTCTTCAAACTCACTTTCACCACCAGGATTTTCGTCCGGGGCAGATTGAAGCCGTCGAAGCTGCTTTGAAGGGCCAATCCCTCTTAGGCTTAATGCCCACAGGCTCCGGAAAAAGTCTGATTTATCAATTTTTAGCTCTCTATTCCAAGGGACCTGTTCTGGTCATTTCGCCTTTGATTGCTTTGATGCAAGATCAGGCAAAAAAAGCCAACGATTTGCAAATCCGGGCAGCTTTTATCAGTTCAATTTTATCCAAAGAAGAGCGAGAAAAAAGAGTTCAAAACCTCGCGCAGTACCAGCTTGTTTTCGTGACACCTGAGCGCTTCCGAAAAGACGATTTTGTTAAAGCTTGCAAGGCCATTTCGTGGAAATTTTTTGTCGTGGATGAAGCCCATTGCATTTCCATGTGGGGCCATGATTTTCGACCGGATTATTCAAAATTAGGTGATCTTCGCAAAATGCTGCGCTCGCCGCCGGTGATTGCTCTGACAGCCACGGCCACACCAGCAGCACAAAAAGAAATTCGGGAAAAACTGGGGCTTCAGCCCGCAGAGCCTACAATTTTTCAAGGTTTTGCTCGACCTAACTTGGCAGTCAAAGTTGTTGAAGTGGTGGATGAAGAAGGTAAAAAACAAGAACTTATCGAAATGCTCCAGGGTTGGGGTTCTGGAACGCATCTTGTTTATTTTTCCCTGATTCAAACTTTGATGAGATTTTCAAATCAGCTGAGGCAGCTCAAAATTCCCCATCTTGTCTATCATGGTGATTTAAGATCCCAAGAGCGTCGAAAAATTTTGACCACTTTTCAAAAAGAAAAAGACATTTTGATTTTGGCAACTCCAGCTTTTGGTTTGGGGATAGACAAGCCAAACATTCGCCACGTTGTGCATTTTGAAATTCCAGGCAGCATCGAATCTTATTTTCAAGAAATTGGCAGGGCAGGGCGGGATGGACTGCCCGCTGAAACTGTTTTGTTTTACAATCCCGATGATCTAATGATTCAAATGGAATTTATAAAATGGGCTAATCCTGAAAAATCATTTATTCAAACTTTGTATCGCTTGATTCATACAAACCAAGAAAAATTAAATCAAGTTGGTATTGAGTTTTTGAAAGAACAAATGACTTTTAAAAACCGTCACGATTACAGGGTGGAAGCTGCGTTAAATATTATGGAAAAAGGCGCAGTTCTGGAATCCCGCGATGAACCGTTTCCCTATCAAGCAGTCCAAGAACCCAGTGAAGAATTTTTTCAAATGATGGATCCCGCTTTTCTTCTCAAGAATCAGCAGACCAAGTTGTATGCCTTTGTTCAGTGGATTAAAAATACTGAGGATTGCAGAATGAATGGAATCTATCAATATTTTGGTGATGACCAAAGCAAACCTTGCGGACTTTGTGATGTTTGCTTGGCAGGGGATCTGATCAATTGAAAGACGATGTTTATCAGTTTCCAGACCCACTCTCTGCATCGCGGCCAGCGCTGACGGAAGACATTGTTGCTGTCGGTGGGAATTTATCGGTGGGCACTTTGAAAAACGCCTATTCACAGGGGATTTTTCCTTGGCCCCATGAAGGTCAGCCGTTGCTTTGGTTTTTTCCAACCCAACGGGGCGTGATTTTCAAATCAAATTTTCGTGAACCGCGCAGTTTGAAAAAATGGATTAAAAACAAAAATTATTTAATGAAATGGAATCAGCATTTCGCTGAAGTCATTGCAGAATGCCAGCGACAGCCACGCAAAGGTCAAGCCGGAACCTGGATTACCAAAGAGATGATGGCGTCCTACATTGGCTTCCACAAAGCGGGTTTTGCGAAATGCTTAACTGTTCACAGGGCTTCTGATAGCGCTTTGATTGGGGGCATTTACGGGGTTTTTTGTCATGGCAGCTTTTCAGCAGAAAGTATGTTTTTCAAGGAATCAAATGCTTCCAAAGTTGCCTTAAAATATTTATGTGATTTTCTTTTTCATGCGGGTTTAGATTTCGTGGATGTTCAAATGGTCACTGAAACATCCGAGCAGTTTGGAGTGACCTATGTCTCTGCAAAAGACTATCAGAACCGGCTGCGGAAAAATCCCAATGCCAAATTAGATTTAGAAAAAGCTTGGAATCAGTATTTGCTTGAACAAAAATAGCTTGGCTGCGTAACATAACCATCGAGGTCATTGATGATGAAGGCGCTCAATCAACTTGAAGTTCAAATGATTTCCGAACGACTCCATGATGATTTAATCGGTGCACAACTCCAGGATGTTTGGGCTTTTAAAGAAGGCTTGGTCCTGCATTTTTATTTAAGACAGGATTTGTTTTTATTGATTGATATTAAAAAATCCACTCCTTATGTTGGTGTTTTTCCTGGCGCCTCCCCTGTGCCTCGGCAGACTAAAAAAAAACCGGTAGGATTGTTTTTGGCATCACATGCAAAAAATTTGTATTTAAAATCTGTCGAAAACAAAATCGAATTCGGACGGGTTTTTGAAATGCACCTCTCAACCAAGAAAGCCAGCCACACATCGCATTTATCAGATTCAGTTTCTCAGTCCGTGGTTGTTATTCAAGTTTTATTGATTCCGCATCGGGCAAATATCGTTGTTCAACTTTATCAAGGGCAGCAAAAATCTGGTGTCAGTAAGCGGATCCAGACGCAAAGTTATACAGTCACTGATTACGCCCATGATTTAAAATTAGCAAACGAGATTTTTTGGAATAAACCAGTTCCCCTCGAAGAGCGCGAATCTGTTTTACCCGAAGGGCTTGAGACCCGGAGTTTTGCGGAATTGAACCGTCAGTGGAGCGAAAGTTTCCGGCCGACTAAAAATACAAAAGCAGCAAAAATGAGTGAAGCTGTTTTTAATCAGCAAAGACAAAAAAATCTGATCAAAAAAACCGATGCCATGGATGTGATTGCTTTGGATTTAAAACGAATGATTGTGCCTTATGCAGAATGGGGAAAATTACTGACACGGTTTCAATACGAAACGCAGCCGACCCCCAAGTTTCATCAAGCCTCTGAGTTTATTCAACAAATTCATAATTATTTTAAAAAGAATGAGCTTGAGCTGCCGGACGAAGGGGCTTTTTTCGACTGGGTTCGTAAAAATATCAAGCCCCATGATTTGCAAAACTTAGTTGAAGCGGCCTTTGAAGAAAACAAACAGCAAACCAGAAAAATAGCCGGCCTTCAGGAGCGCTTGCAGCTTTTAAGCGAAGAAATTGAAATTCTGCAAAATCAAACTTACCAAAGTTTTCTCCAAAGCCCTGGGGCGAAAAAGAAACCACAAAGGGAGCTGGAAGAAGTCAAAGCCCGCAAAATGAATTTAATATCAGGAGCTATTGTTTATTTGGGTAAGTCGGCTGCGGATAATTTAAAAATTTTAAGGACTGCGAAGGCCTGGGATTACTGGTTGCATTTACGCGATTTGCCTGGGGCCCATGCCATTATTCATCGGGATCGAAACCAAAACTTGTCCGATGAAGAAATTCGGAAAGTAGCCCAATGGGTCATCAAAGAATCAGTCAAATCGAAAATGAAATTAGACGGACAAAAGTTTGATGTCATGATGACAGAGTGCCGCTTTGTTAAGCCGATCAAAGGTGATCGTTTAGGCCGAGTGAATTTTTCAAATGAAAAAAATTTCGTCTATTATTTTCGAAGTGAATCCTGACAAGTGAGTCTTGTTTTTCACTGCACAGCACCCCTTGACTGAATTGCAGATCAGTTGAAGACTTTTGATGTCCTCATACTGAATAAGGAGAGATTTTTATGATTGAAGTGCAAGGTTTGACAAAAGACTACGGAGTCCATCGAGCAATTCATAATTTGAACTTCACAGTGGCGAAAGGTGACGTTGTTGGATTCCTTGGACCAAACGGTGCCGGTAAATCAACGACCATGAAAATCATCACAGGATTTATGGCGCCTTCTTCGGGCATTGCAAAAATAGCTGGCTTCGATGTTTTTGAAAACCCCATTGAAGTTAAAAAACGCATTGGTTATTTGCCTGAGAATCCACCTGTTTATGGCGATATGACAGTGCAAGATTACTTGAAATACGTCGCACAATTAAAAAAAGTCTCAAAAAATAAAATTCCAGCTCATGTGCGAATGGCAATTGAAAAAACAAACTTGCAATCTGTTGCAAAAAAAATGATTCAAAATTTATCCAAAGGTTTTAAGCAGCGAGTTGGCATTGCACAGGCCTTGGTTTCAGATCCTGAAATTTTAATTTTGGATGAGCCAACAGTGGGGCTCGACCCAAAACAAGTGGCTGAAGTTCGAAATTTAATCCAACAACTCAAAGGTCAGCATACGATTATTTTATCGACCCACATTCTTTCTGAAGTTGAAGCCACTTGCCAGAAAGTGATTATTATTAACAAAGGTGAAATCGTGGCCCAGGATTTAATTCAAAATTTAGGTCAAGCTTCGAAGTCACAATCTAAATTGTTTATTAAAACTTTAAAACCAGTGGCAGATTTCAAAGCAGCTTTAGCAGGTTTAAATGGTGTCACAAGCTTTACACCGGGCCTGTCTGCTTTTGAATGGAATTTAGCTTTGGACGGAGGAGAAGATTTAATCAGTGAAGTCGCTTCACGGTTAATCAAATCTGGCCATGGACTTTTGGAGCTAAAGCCTGAACGTATGGATTTGGAAGATGTGTTTTTAAAGCTGACTTATGAACGCAACGAAAAACCCGAGCATTCAGCGGCGGCGAATGTTTAGCAGCTCAGATTCAAAATAGAAAAACTTTTTTATTCGAGGAGAAAAAAATGAACGCAGGATTTTGGGTCATTTACAAAAAAGAAATTAAATCATTATTTTTTAGTCCGACCTTCTATATGATGTGTGTTCCGCTCTGTCTGATTTTCAGTTGGAACTTTGGAAATTCCATTGCAACATTTTCTCAAGCTTCCAGCATGGCCATGATGCAGCCTGGAGTTTCACCACAACAAACGAATATCCATTACGGAGTCTTCTTAAGACATTTGTCTGTCGTGAATTTGATTCTCATATTGATCGTGCCCGCAATCACCATGCGTTTGGTCTCTGAAGAAAGAAAGCTGCGGTCTTTTGATTTGTTGCTGACGTCTCCTGTGACATCTTTTGATATCATATTTGGTAAGTTTTTAGCTGCAATGACTGGATTATTTGGAATTTTGACCCTAGCATTTGTTTATCCAATGTCCACTGTGATGTTAACCACTTTCCAATGGGCACCACTGTTGATTGCCACTTTAGGAATTTTTTTGGTGGGTGGAGTTTACGTGTCCATGAATTTGTTTTGTTCAAGCTTAACGGAAAGCTCGCTGATAGCCTTTGTGATGTCAGTGATTATGAATATTTCCATTTGGTTTATAGGCCAAGCTTTAGAGCACGCAGAAACTTCTGGTTTGCGTTCAGTCTTAGAGCATTTGTCCTTGAGCACTCATTTGTCAGGAATTGTTGAAGGAACAATCCGTTCCCAAGGCTTGATTTTCTTATTCAGTGTCATGGCACTGTTTGTATTTTTATCAGAGCGCGTTGTCGAATCCATGAGATGGAGAGCTTAAAATGAATCAAAATAATATAGGTAAAATTTCTTTTTTCATGTCTGCTGTTGCCACAGTTTGTTTGGTTATCGCATGGGCTGTGGTTCAGGTGTGGATCCCTTATTTTTGGATGATTCTGGGTGTGGCTATTTTCTTTTTGGGAATTGCCATTTACTTTGAACGTAAAACACTGCTCGATTTTTTCACGATGAAAACAACAAAAAGTGGCATGAGCATGGGCGTGACCATTCTTTTGGTTTTAGCAGTGATTGTTATGATTAATTTCATTGGTCTTCGTAAAACTAAAACATGGGATTTTTCCCTGGCCCAGTCCAATTCTATTTCTGAGCAGTCGATAAAGCTTGTGAAAGCTTTGGATTCTGAAATGAAAGTTTTATTTTTTTACAAAAGCGGCGATGAAAACGCGGAAAGTGTGAAACAAGCTTTTCGCACTTTAATCCGCAAGTACCAAGACCAATCGGATTTAGTGAAGTTGGAATTTGTAGAAATCAATTCGCGACCTGATCTGACCGAGAAATACGGAATCACTTCAGGGAAAAGCGAAGCTTTTGTCGACTTTAAATCGCGCCAATCCCGACTTGATCGTTTAGATGAACAGTCCATGACCAGCGCGATGCTACAAGTGACTCGTGAAAAACAAAAAGTGATTTATTTTTTAACTGGTCATGGCGAGCGCGATTTAGAGGGAAGAGATGCTCTGGGTTTGCAAAAAGCAAAGGCATTTTTAGAATCCAATCGCTACCTTGTTAAATCATATTCATTGCTCACCAATGAAGCTCTCCCTGTTGATGCCGATGTTGTTGCGATCATAGGTCCGACACAACTTTATCAACCCCGAGAAATAGAAATTCTGACGGAATATTTAAACCAAGGTGGAAACCTCTTGGTTTCCTTGGAGTGGAAAAATTCAGCTGGATTAGAAACTCTTTTAGGAAAAGTCGGCATCGGATTGGGAAGAAACCTCATTCGAAATTTTCAATTCGACGGCGAAGAAGCTTCAGTTGCTGATGGGCCGACATTTGCTACGGAAGTTTCAACAACTTCCAAAATCACTCAAGTTTTTTCAAAAAACGTCGGCTTTAGTTTTTTACTTCCAACAAATTTGCTCAAGGCAACAGTTCCCGAGGGTGTGGTTTTAGATGAAATTGTGAAGACAGCGCCAAATTCAGTTGAAATGACTGATCTGCGAACGCCGACGGAAAAAGTGGGTTCCGTGGCAATTGGAATGACGGCTATGGGAAAATTGAAAAAAGACAGTGCCAAAGATTTTTATTTAGCCGTCTTTGGCGATGCAGATTACATCAGTAATCAACAGATCGGGACACTCTTTAATCGCGACCTAGTATTGAATTTGATGGCCGGTTTGGCGCGCGACGAAGGAATGATCTCTATTGCGCCTCGAGATGTGCAAGCCACACCTATTGTCATTACGACAAAAGCACAATTTGGTATGATTGCTGTGATTCTGGGGCTTCCAGTTTTAATGTTAGTGATTGGTATTGTGATGATCATCCGACGAAGAATGAATTAAGGAGTCTGAATCGTGAAGAACAAAGGTACAATCGCTTTACTTGGCATAACTACAGCCCTTGCCTTGTATGTTTACTTGTTTGAAATTGAAAAACCAAAGAAAGAGGAAGCTCTAAAAACAGCTGAATCCAAGTTTTTAACAATAAAGCAAGATCAAATTAGCCAAATTAAAATTCAAAAAACTGGGCAGCCTCAAATCGTCATGACCAAATCCGCCGATGGCTGGGCTGTCACAGAACCATACAAAGATAATGCTGATAACACTGAAGTCGATGACTTTATAAGGTCTTTATCAGATGAAAAATATACTGATATCGCCAATGAAAATAAAAACGACAGTGCAGATTTAAAAATATATGGTTTTGATCTGCCCTTGGGTTTTGTAGAAATACAGGACCAAGCTGGTGTGATTGAAAAATACACAGTTGGAAGCCGTAAAAATTTTGAAGGAAATTCTTTTCTGCAAAAATCCGGCGATCCTCGTATTCTTGTCGCAAGTCAGTTGTGGGGTTCTCGGGTAGAAAAGACACCCGTGGAATTTCGGGATAAACGACTGTTGAGAGCATCCATTGCAAAAGTGGAAAAAATCCAAATAAAAAATCAAATGGGAACCTTGGCTTTAGAACAAGTTGAAAACAAATGGAAATTAACCAATCTCGATTTTGAATTGGATCAAAATCGGGCACGTGAAATTTTAACGATGCTGAATGAATCTAGAGCTTTGGATTACATTCAAGAAAAAGATCCCGATAAGGATCAAAAAATTCGTTTTGGATTTAATCAACCGGAAATCACTTTGACTGCAAGGGTGGATGGTCAACCCTGGGAA
>JBKCTJ010000308.1:0-2644 GCA_046318875.1 Pseudobdellovibrionaceae bacterium
ACTCTGACGCCTTAATTTTGTCACAGTTTCTTCCACCAAAACGTTGAACTTTTTTCAATAATTAGGGATCTTGAAACACAAATGACAAAAAGACCCATCGTCCTTGCTAGCCAATCGCCTTACCGCAAAGAACTTTTAAAAAAATTGGATCTTTCTTTTACCCAAGAAAAGCCCTTAGTTGATGAAGATGCCTTGAAACAGCAAAATTCAAAACTTTCTCCTCGAAATCTTTGCCAATTGCTAGGCCGCGTGAAAGGACTAAAAGTTCATGAACTGCGCAAAGCCCCCTCACAAATTACCATCAGCGGAGACCAATTGGTCAGTTTTCAAGGTCAGATTTTAGGTAAAACAGCGGATCGTGAAACAGCCCATCAGCAACTGAGAATACTCAGCGGTCAAACCCACGAATTACTGACTTCCATTTATGTTTTTAGTTTCGATGATGTCTATGAAATTTTGAATGTGACCAAATTGACAATGTATAACCTCACGAGCGAGCAAATTGAAAGGTATTTAGATTTAGATGCACCCTTTGACTGCGCAGGAACATATAAAATCGAACAACACGGAATTTCCTTGTTTTCCGAAATAGTCACTGAGGATTTCACTGCGATTCAGGGGATTCCTTTACTTGGAGTTCACAGCATACTTAAAAAATTGCTTTAAAATAAATGTCACACGTGGAACCATTGAAAAATGAAGAAAAACACACCCAAAGTTGACTTAAAAAAGGCTCTTTCCGTAGCAAAAAAAGCCCAAAAGAACAGTCACTCCCCTTATTCACAAAAAAAAATTGGTGCATCAGTTGTCCTTTCAAATGGAGCCGTTGTTGGTGGATGCAATATTGAAAACGCTTCCTATGGTGGGACAGTTTGTGCTGAAAGAGTCGCCATTTGGAAAGCCAAAAGCGAATTTCCAAAGTTGAAAATTGATTTGATTTGCGTCCTCAGCCCCGGAAATCCACCATGGCCACCCTGTGGATTTTGTCGTCAAGTGATGGTGGAATTTTGTGCCCCAGAAACAAAAATTATCTGCATGAATGACACTGGACAGTCCCAAAGTTTCAGTTTAGGTGAGCTTTTACCCAAACATTTTTCATCAAAAGACCTCAAATAAAAACTCTTTAATCAAGCCGAGTTGACGATGTTTTTGACAGTGCCTGCCGCACATGGGTCTTTGGCCTGAAGACTTCATTTATATGAACATCTAAAGTCACCAAATCACACAGCAAACGGCACGATTTTAGCTTCATAAATTTGATGGAGATACCTATGAACACGAAAAATCATTCGCGCCCTCGGAATCAAATAAAAACAACCACAAAAAAAATTATCAGTGCAACTATGGCTTTGAGTCTGGGATTTCCACTGATCAGCACTGCTACCCTAGCTGCAAACCAGGAAGCTGCGCGATTCAATTTTTTAAATGCTCCACAGCAACAAATCGTTGAACAGTATTTAAAAGGGCGGTCAAGATCTCGCCAAGATGCCGAACTGACAAATTCTATTGACCAATCGCCCGTGAGTGCATCCATGTCAGCTGCGGCAGCGGCACCAGCTCCAGCTGCGGCTCAAGCAAGTCCACCGGCATCACCGATCATGGCTGCAGAATCTGGAACACAAGATCGTGATCGAGAACCGGTCCAACCCCCACCGGCTTTATTTTCAGTTCCTCGTGGACAACAACAAGAAGAAGCTCGCTTAGAATTGGCCCGCGTGAGTTCAGAATTTCAATGTGATTTGTTTAGTGATCAAAGCCCAATGTCTGCTTTGGACCAATCTCTGAACGAAATGGTCACTGTTTTTAAAGCTGAACCCGAGTGCCGCCCCTATGTTCAACAAGTTGAGCAAGTTGATCAGAATGCGACAAATCTTCAAACTATTTTTCAAACTGCCCGACAGACTCTATCCAGTGGGGTGACGAATGTGCAGGAAATCGTCAATGCACAAAATATGGCTCTTCAATTATTGCAAGGCGCCCGTGAAAATGTAACATCACTGATTCCTTCTTTGAGCCCTGAATGCCGCGCGAAACTTTACACCAAAGCCCACATCGTCAAAGGTATTTCTGACTTTGCGCTGAATTTAACTCCGTGGGTTCTTCGTCTAGCATCTTTAAATCCAGCGGCTCAATCAGCAGCTCAAATCGTAACAGGAGCAACTTCAATGATCGCTTCGGTCACAAGCCAACTTGCTGACGAGCAAATTCGCAGCACTGTGAATATGTCCCTTCGAGAAAACCGGATCAATTTAGCAAAAAATGTTTGCCAGTATTATAAAATTTCAAAGAGATTTAAATTATTAACACTGACTGGTAATGAAGGTACAGAAGCTGTTGATCAAAGCTTGACAAGATACATCGAACAATATCTGCGTCAATCTGATCAAATCCCCATACAAACTGCCGAAGAATTAAGTCAATTTTGGAGACTCTATCAATCCACATACACAATTCCCAATCGATTAAAGGCTTCACAGTTTATTTCTGAAGTGAATTTGTTTTTACCAATTCGAGATCTGAATCGACTGACCAACGGGAATCAATGTGTTTTTTTGATTAAAAACAAACTTCGCCAGTCAGAGACAGCTGAAACACGCCAGTTCCAAGAAGCAATGCATGGAATTGAACAGCTTTTCCTACGATT
>JBKCTJ010000309.1:0-13626 GCA_046318875.1 Pseudobdellovibrionaceae bacterium
CGACGTGGGTGTAAGTCGTTTGAAGAGAGCAATCGGTACTGTCATCATCAACTGTACCGAGAGTGTTGTTGTTTCCCAGTTGCACCGATCTCCGGGTGTGTTTTTCGATCACGACAGCGGAAAAAACAATACTGCTGGTAAATTAATTTACTCTGCTCGAGTCATTCCTTACCGTGGATCATGGTTGGATGCTGAATTTGACCAAAAAGATTTAATCCACGTGCGTATCGATCGTCGTCGAAAATTTCCAATTACAATTCTTTTAAAAGCGATGGGTTACAATACTGAACAGCTTTTAAATTTTTTCTATGACCAAGATGAAATCCACGTTCGAAAAGGCAAGCTTTTTAGAAAACTAGATATCGAAAGAATGTCTGGTCAACGGGCGATCACAGATATCATCGATCCAACTTCAGGTGAAGCCATCGTAAAATCTGGACGAAGAATCACACGTGCCATCGTTAAAAAAATCAAAGATATCAACCTAACTGAGCTTGAAGTAAATCCAGAAGATTTAGACGGAAAAGTTTTAGCAAAGCCTTTGATCGATGAATCAACGGGTGAAATCATTGCTGATGCAAATGCTGAGCTTTCAGTACCAATCATCAGAAAAGCAATTGAAGCAGGCATCGATACATTCTTTTTGATTTTCTTTGATGGTTTAACAGTTGGACCATATTTAAGAAATACTTTACTTGTCGATAAAGTCGCAAATAAAGACGAAGCTTTGGTTGAAATCTACAAGCGTTTGCGCCCAGGTGAACCACCTACTTTGGAAGCGTCAGCTTCTTTCTTTAATCGATTATTTTTTGATCCAGAAACATATGATTTGTCTGAAGTTGGTCGTATCAAGATCAACCACAAATTTGCTATTTCTATGGAAGAATGCCCTCCATCTCACAGAACACTGACTCAAAAGGATATTTTGAGCACAGTCAAAACTTTGATCGATTTGAAAAACGGAAAAGGAATTATTGATGATATCGATCATTTGGGTAATCGCCGTGTTCGATCTGTGGGTGAATTGTTAGAAAATCAATACAGAATTGGTTTAGTTCGTATGGAAAGAGCCATTCGTGAAAGAATGTCTTTGCAAGATCTCGAAACAATGATGCCTCACGATTTAGTGAATGCAAAACCTGTAAACGCTGTGGTGAAAGAATTCTTTGGATCTTCGCAATTGTCACAATTTATGGATCAAACAAATCCACTTTCTGAAATCACTCACAAGCGAAGACTTTCAGCCCTTGGGCCTGGAGGTTTAACTCGTGACCGTGCAGGGTTCGAAGTGCGAGATGTGCATCCAACGCATTACGGTCGAATTTGTCCAATTGAAACTCCCGAGGGACCAAACATTGGTTTGATTGCCAGCCTTGCGACTTACGCGAGAATCAACGAATACGGTTTCATTGAAACTCCGTATCGTCGTGTTGAGACTGGTCAAATTTCTACAGACATTAATTATTTATCTGCGTTAGAAGAAGCTGGACATCATATTGCTCAAGCAACTCGTGAAGATTCAGGACAGCGTGAAATTTCCACTGAAAACGTCATGTCCCGTCGAGATGGTGAATACGAAATCGTCGACAAAGAAAAAATTTCTTTGATGGACGTTTCCCCTTCACAGTTGGTTTCTATCGCAGCAAGTTTGATTCCTTTCTTGGAACACGATGATGCGAACCGCGCTTTGATGGGTTCGAACATGCAACGTCAAGCAGTTCCATTGCTTCGCTCACGCGCTCCACTTGTCGGAACAGGTGTCGAGCGTTTAGTTGCTCGTGATTCAGGAACTTCTGTCGTTTGCATGAATGACGGTGTTGTTGAAGAAGTTGATGCATCCCGAGTTGTTGTTCGCCGTCTAGCTAAAGGCGGAGAGCTTGGAGCAAACGTTGATATCTACAACTTGGTCAAATACCAACGAACTAATCAAAATACTTGTTTCAATCAAAAACCAATCGTGAATGTTGGTGATTACATTAAGAAGAGCGACATCATTGCAGATGGTCCTTCCACTGAGTTGGGTGAGTTGGCATTAGGACAAAATATCCTCGTCGCCTTCACTCCTTGGATGGGATATAACTTCGAAGATTCCATTTTGATTTCTGAAAGACTTTTGAAAGATGATGTTTACACGTCAATTCATATCGAAGAATTCGAATGTATCGCTCGAGATACAAAACTTGGAAAAGAAGAAATCACTCGGGATATCGCAAACGTCGGCGAAGAAGCTTTAAAAGATCTTGATGGATCAGGAATCATCCGCATTGGTGCGGAAGTTCGACCTGGATTTATCTTGGTTGGTAAAGTGACTCCAAAGGGTGAAACTCAACTTTCTCCTGAAGAAAAACTGTTGCGAGCAATCTTCGGTGAAAAAGCCGGCGATGTTCGTGATACTTCGCTCCGCGTACCATCGGGAGTTTATGGAACGGTTATCGATGCTCAAGTCTACAGCCGTGAAGGTGCAGATCGTGATGAGCGTTTAGCTTCCATCATCGAAGAGAAAAAGAAAAAATTAGAAAAAGATCTTTCTATCGAACAGAACGTTATTCGTAATAATGCCATTTCAAAATTAAAAGACATCGTTATCGGTAAAAAGACTTCGGGTATTTTGTTAAATGAAGACGGTAGCCAAAAACTTTTAAGTAAGGGTCAGGAAATCAGTTCTGCTGATATCGAGACAATTCCTTTTGAATTGTTAAGCTACATTCCTTTGGATCAAGAAATTGAATTCCAAGTGAACCGAATCATTGATGGCGCACGAAATCAGCTTGATGCAGTAAAAATGGTTTTCACTGAAAAAGTAGATCGTTTGCGCAAGGGTGATGAGCTTCCTCCTGGTGTCATTAAAATGGTTAAAGTCTATGTTGCTATCAAACGTAAGCTGCAAGTCGGTGATAAGTTTGCGGGACGACATGGAAATAAAGGGGTCGTTTCAAAAGTCCTTCCTGTAGAAGATATGCCTTATTTGGCAGACGGTTCTCCAGTAGATATGGTTTTGAATCCACTCGGGGTTCCATCGCGAATGAACATCGGTCAGATTTTAGAAGTGCATTTAGGTTGGGCTGCAAGAAATCTTGGAAAACAACTGGCTGCACATTTAGATCATTTTAAATCAGACGAAGTTCGAAAAGACCTGAAGCGAGTTTATGACGATGCTGATATTTCAAAGAAAATTGATTCAGCTGACGAAGTTTCATTAGTTAAAATGGTGAAAGCTTTAGGTAACGGAATCCACGTGGGAACTCCAGTGTTTGATGGAGCTCGCGAGCTTGACGTGAAAAATCTTTTGGATAAAGCCAACGTTCCAACTTCGGGTCAATCAACATTGTTTGATGGTCGAACTGGCGAAGCTTTCCAAAACCCGGTGACAGTCGGAGTCATGTACATGTTGAAGCTTCACCACTTGGTTGAAGAAAAAATTCATGCGCGTTCAATTGGACCTTATTCACTTGTTTCTCAACAGCCTCTTGGTGGTAAAGCACAATTCGGAGGTCAAAGATTGGGAGAAATGGAAGTTTGGGCGATTGAAGCTTACGGAGCAGCTTATTCTCTGCAGGAGTTCTTGACTGTGAAATCAGATGACGTCGCAGGAAGAACTCGAATGTATGAAAGTATCGTCAAGGGCGAAAATGTTCTTGAGCCTGGTTTGCCGGAATCATTCAACGTCTTGATTAAAGAACTTCAATCATTGGCGTTGAACGTGGAACTTATGGAATCAGATATTCTTCGCGAAGACGGAGATGAGATGATCGATGATCCAGAACCGTTAGAGCAGCCAGCGAAGGAACAGCCACAAACACATTAGTTTTTTTGAGAGTCATCTTTGGCTCTCGAAAAATAAAGTGT
Organism: Pseudobdellovibrionaceae bacterium; assembly: GCA_046318875.1. Classification (GTDB taxonomy): domain Bacteria; phylum Bdellovibrionota; class Bdellovibrionia; order Bdellovibrionales; family Bdellovibrionaceae; genus JBKCTJ01. Next base: position 3,847 of record JBKCTJ010000309.1, read on the forward strand.
TTTAAGTTTGAATGAATTTAAACAGTTTTTGATAACAGAGGTGCATGTTGAGAGATTTATTAAACTTTTTTGATAAGCCAAAAGATCCGCTTTCATTTGATGCCGTACGAATTTCGTTGGCTTCTCCAGAAATGATTCGTGATTGGTCTTTCGGTGAAGTTAAAAAGCCTGAAACCATCAATTACCGAACTTTCAAACCAGAACGTGATGGTTTGTTCTGTGCGAAGATTTTCGGACCGATCAAGGACTATGAATGTCTTTGTGGTAAGTACAAGCGAATGAAATATCGCGGTGTCGTCTGTGAAAAGTGCGGTGTTGAAGTCACTCAATCCAAAGTTCGACGTGAGCGTTTGGGTCACATCGAATTAGCGACACCAGTTGCGCACATTTGGTTTTTGCGATCTTTGCCTTCTCGTATTGGAAATCTTTTAAATTTGTCTTTGAAGGACGTTGAAAAAGTTCTTTATTGTGAATCACACATCGTCATTGATCCAATGGAAACAACTTTGACTGAAGGTTCAATTCTTTCCGAAGAAGCTTACCAAGCTGCTTTGAATGAATTTGGTCCAAATTTTAAAGTGGGCATGGGCGGAGAAGCAGTTCGTGAACTTTTAAGAAAAATCGATCCAGAGTACTTATCGCGAAAATTGCGATTAGAAATCAAAGATACAAAATCAGATGTTCAATCTAAAAAATTATACAAGCGTTTGAAAGTTGTCGAAGCTTTCAAAGGATCCGTGAATAAATGTGAATGGATGATGCTTGAAGCTCTTCCGGTTCTTCCTCCAGATTTACGTCCACTTGTTCCTTTGGATGGTGGTCGTTTTGCGACTTCTGATTTGAACGATCTTTATCGTCGTGTGATCAACAGAAATAATCGTTTAAAGCGTCTTCAAGAATTAAATGCTCCGGACATCATCATTCGAAACGAAAAGCGAATGTTGCAAGAATCAGTGGATGCATTACTTGATAACGGACGACGTGGAAAAACTTTCACTGGTCCAAACAAGCGACCACTCCGATCTTTGAGCGATATGCTCAAGGGAAAACAGGGTCGATTCAGACAAAATCTTCTTGGTAAACGAGTCGATTACTCTGGGCGTTCGGTTATCGTGGTCGGTCCAACTTTGAAACTTCACCAGTGTGGTCTACCTAAGAAAATGGCTTTAGAACTCTTTAAGCCTTTCGTTTACAACAAATTAGAGGAACGTGGTTTAGCGACGACTATTAAAATTGCAAAAAAAATCGTCGAGCAAGAGCAAACAGAAGTTTGGGATATCTTGGCTGACGTGGTGAAAGAGCATCCGGTTCTGTTGAATCGTGCTCCAACACTTCACAGACTTGGAATTCAAGCTTTTGAACCTGTTCTTCATGAAGGAAAAGCAATCCAGTTGCATCCTCTTGTATGTACTGCGTTCAACGCGGATTTCGACGGGGATCAAATGGCGGTTCACGTTCCATTGTCTATCGAAGCTCAGGTGGAAGCTCGCGTTTTGATGATGTCTACAAATAATATCCTTAGCCCTGCCAACGGAAAACCAATTATCAATCCATCGCAAGATATCGTGTTGGGTTTATACTGGATGACTCGAATTCGCCCAGGCGCAAAGGGAACTGGCAAAATTTTCTCTAGTCTAGAAGAAGCTCAGTTTGCATGGGAATCTGGACTTGTTGATATTCAGGCTGCATGTCAAGTTCGTATCAACGGAAAACTAGAGCAAACTTCTGTAGGACGGGCGATCATGTCAGATGCAGTTCCTCGCGAAGTTCCATTTTCTGAAGTGAATGTTGTTTTGAATAAAAAACAAATCGCAGCATTAATCGATAAAACTTTCCGTTTAGCTGGCGCAAAAGCGACATGTTTACTTGCGGATAAAATCATGGAATTGGGATTTAAATTCTCGACTCTTGCGGGTTTATCAATCTGTATCGATGACATGGTTATACCATCAACTAAAAAATCGATGTTAGCCGAAGCTGAAAGACAAGTTCAAGAAATTCAAAAACAATACGACGAAGGTTTAATCACTGATGGTGAGCGATACAATAAGGTCGTGGATATTTGGGCTCAAACAGCTGACAAATTAGCAAAAGAAATGATGGGTCAAATTGAAAAACAAACATTCGTTGTTGATGGAAAAGAAACTGTCGGACCATCTTTCAATTCGATCTTTATTATGGCTGATTCTGGAGCCCGGGGTTCTGCGAATCAAATTAGACAGCTGGGTGCGATGCGAGGCTTGATGGCAAAGCCATCAGGTGAAATCATCGAGACACCAATCACGGCAAACTTCCGTGAAGGTCTGACTGTTGTTCAGTACTTTATTTCTACTCACGGTGCGCGTAAGGGTCTTGCGGATACAGCATTGAAAACCGCAAACTCTGGATACTTAACTCGTCGTTTGGTCGACGTTGCTCAGGACGTTGTTGTTTCCGATCAAGATTGCGGAACAAAAGATGGTCTTGAAGTCACTCCGCTCTATGAGGCCGGCGAAATCATTCAAGGTATTGGCGAGCGTCTTTTAGGAAGAACTGCTTTGGTTGATGTTGTTGATCCAAATACAAACCAGGTTGTTGTTCGAGCTAACGAAGAAATTAGTGAAGCTTACGTTCGAAAAATTGAAGAACTTGGAATTGAAAAAGTCATGATTCGTTCAGCATTGACATGCCAATCTCATCGCGGGGTTTGTGTGAAGTGTTACGGTCGGGATCTTTCTCGCGGTGCTACTGTCAACCTTGGTGAAACTGTGGGTATTATTGCTGCTCAGTCTATCGGTGAACCAGGTACTCAATTAACAATGAGAACTTTCCACTTAGGTGGCGCGGCTTCTCGTGCGGTAGAGCAATCTGTTCATAACTCAAGATATGACGGGGTTTTAAAACTTAAAGGTGTAAATACAGTTCCGAATAAACACGGCAAATTGACAGTCATGAATCGAAACGGTGAAGCACTAGTTATCGATGAGTCTGGTCGTGAGCGTGAAAAATTCAAACTTGTTTACGGTGCAATCTTGTCATTCAAAGATGGCGATAGAGTTCCAAAAGGCGCAACTGTAGCTGAATGGGATCCATATTCAAATCCAATCGTGACCGAAGTCACTGCAAAAGTTGTTTACCAAGATATCCAAGAAGGTGTCACAATGGTTGAGCAAACAGATCCGGTGACGGGCTTTGCGACAAAAGTGATTACTGAATCAAAATCTGCAGATAACAAACCAGCAATTTTATTGGTTGATCAAAATGGTAAAACGTTAAATCTTCCAGGTCGTGACATTCCAGCTCGCTACATCATTCCGGTGGGAGCACAATTGCTCGTTCAAGACGGTCAAGAAGTTCACTCTGGTGATATGATTGCAAAACTTATGCGCGAAACTTCAAAAACAAAAGATATCACTGGGGGTCTTCCTCGAGTTGCGGAATTGTTTGAAGCTCGTAAGCCAAAAGAGGCTGCGATCATTTCTGAAATCGACGGTTATGTCACTTTCGGAAAAGACGTTAAAGGTAAGCAGCGTGTGATTGTGACTCCAGAAGTAGGAGAACAGCGTGAATATCTTATTCCAAAGGGAAAACACGTTGCAGTTCGCGAAGGCGAGTATGTCCGCGCCGGTGAAGCTTTAATGGATGGTCCAACGAATCCTCATGATATTTTGGCGGTTCTTGGTGAAAAAGCATTGTCATCTTATCTGACGAACGAAATTCAAGACGTCTACAGACTTCAAGGGGTTTCTATTAACGATAAGCACATTGAAACAATCGTTCGACAAATGTTGCGTAAAGTTGAGATCGCAGAGCCAGGAGATACGAAGTTTATCGCTGGTGAGCAGGCTGAAAAGTATGCTTTCCATGAAGAAAATGCTCGTGTTACCCGCGAAGGTGGACAGGTTGCGACCAAGTTGCCATTGCTCCTGGGTATCACAAAAGTTTCTCTCAGCACAGACAGCTGGATTTCAGCAGCATCTTTCCAAGAAACAACAAAAGTTTTAACGGAAGCTGCAATCAATTCCAGAACTGATACTTTGAGAGGCTTAAAAGAAAATATCATCATGGGTCGATTGATCCCTGCGGGTACAGGCTTAGCGGCTTACAAACGATGGAAAGTTGTCGTCCATGAAGATGATGTCCAGCCGTTTGCTCCATTGCCAGCAATGATGACTTAGTTCATAGATTTTGAATAAAGGGATTGTTTCTGCTTGGAAATAACCCTAGAAGAGAATTTTGATTTTTTATATTGACGGAAAAAGGCTTCAGAGTTTACTTTGTTGCCTCGTTTGAGAAGGGAAATTTGTGCCTACAATTAATCAGTTGATTAAGCGTGAAAGAAGCGCTTCTAAAAACAAAACTAAATCGCCAGCTCTCGCTAGTTGTCCTCAAAGACGTGGGGTTTGTACTCGTGTTTACACGACAACTCCAAAGAAGCCAAATTCAGCTTTGAGAAAAGTTGCCAAAGTTCGTCTTTCAAATGGCTATGAAGTGATTTCTTATATTCCTGGTATTGGTCATAACCTCCAAGAACACAGCGTTGTTTTGATTCGTGGTGGCCGGGTAAAAGATCTTCCAGGTGTTCGATACCATATCGTTCGTGGCGTCTTGGATTTACAAGGTGTTAAAGACCGTTTACGTGCTCGATCAAAATATGGTGCGAAGAAGCCAAAGAAGTAAGAACCTTGGTCAAATTGGCTGATGGTTTTTGATTAGAATTTAAAATTTAAAGAGGTTTAAAATGTCTCGTCGAAAAAGAACGTATAAAAGAGAAGTGATTCCAGATCCAGTTTTCAAAGATTTGGTTATTGCAAAGTTTGTAAATAAAATTATGGAGCGCGGCCAAAAGGGTACAGCTCAGCGATTGTTCTACGGAGCAATGAAGCAACTTGAAGGAAAAGTTGAGGGTGAAGACTCTTTAACAGTTCTGAAAAAAGCTTTGGAAAACGTAAAGCCAGCTATCGAAGTCAGATCTCGCCGAGTCGGTGGAGCAACGTACCAGGTTCCGGTGGATGTTCGCCCATCAAGAAGGCTCGCTTTGGCTATGAGATGGTTAGTTGAATACTCTCGTGAAAGAGGCGAAAAAGATATGTCTCTCCGTCTAGCGGCAGAAATCTTTGATGCTTATAACAATCGTGGCAATTCAATTAAGAAAAAAGAAGATGTTCATAGAATGGCAGATGCCAACAAGGCATTTTCGCACTATAACTGGTAAATCAGATGGCCGAAAATTCAGATTCAGGGAGTCTGAAAGACGGCCCGCAAGACCGAAACAAATCCCTTAATCCACTCTTCAAAACAAGAAACATCGGCATCATGGCTCACATCGATGCTGGTAAGACCACAACTACCGAGCGAATTCTCTATTACACGGGTAAAAGCCACAACATTGGTGACGTTCATGACGGTGATACGGTTATGGATTGGATGGTCCAAGAGCAAGAACGCGGAATCACGATTACGGCCGCAGCCACAACTGCATACTGGAATGATCACAAAATAAATCTTATTGATACTCCGGGCCACGTCGATTTTACAATCGAGGTGGAAAGGTCCTTGCGCGTATTAGACGGCGCAGTTGCAGTTTTTGATGCAGTCAGTGGAGTTGAGGCGCAAACAGAAACTGTTTGGCGACAAGCTGATAAATACAAGGTGCCACGAATTTGTTTTATAAACAAAATGGATAGAGTCGGAGCTGATTTTCATGAGTCAGTGAAATCCATTCAAGAAAAGCTAAATGCAAATCCATTAGTTATCCAATTGCCTTGGGGCTCAGAAGATAACTTTCGTGGGATCATTGATCTCGTGTTATTCAAGGCTATCCGTTGGGATAGCGAAGACAAAGGCGAAAATTTTCACGTTCTCGACATACCAGACTCTTTGCATAATGAAGCCTTAGCTGCACGAACAAAACTTTTAGATATTGTTGCTGAAACTGATGATCAAATGCTTGACCGTTATCTTTCGGGTGAAGTGTTGACCGTTGAAGAAATAATGGCGGCTATTCGAAAGTTAACGATCAGTTTAAAATATTTCCCTATTCTTTGTGGTTCTGCCTTCAAAAATAAGGGTGTTCAACCCCTGCTTGATGCAGTGGTCGCCTATTTGCCATCGCCTTTGGATCGGCCTCCAGTAGAAGGAAAGCATCCCGAAAAAGAAGAAAAAATTATCGAGTGTCCTCCGGACAAAGATTCTCCAGTTGTTTGCTTGGCCTTTAAAATTGCAAATGATAAATTTGCTGACACTTTAACTTTCATCCGCATTTACTCGGGCGAAATCAAAATGGGCGATCAGCTTTTGAATCCACGACTTGGGAAAAAGGAGCGAATTCAAAAGCTCGTTAAAATGCACGCGAATTCAAGAGAAGAAGTCGCTTCGCTCTCTGCTGGAGATATCGGTGCAGTCATTGGTTTGCGCTTAACAGGTACCGGCGATACTCTTTGTCATGTTTCTCACCCAGTAGTTTTGGAATCAATCACTCCTCCAGAGCCAGTGATTTCGGTTGCTATTGAAGCGAAGTCCACTGCCGAACAAGAAAAAATGATTGAATCAATCAAAAAACTTGAGCGTGAAGATCCCTCTTGTCGCATGAGAAATGATCTCGAAACAGGTCAGCTTTTGCTGTCAGGTATGGGCGAGCTGCATCTTGATATCTTAGTGGACAGGTTGATTCGTGAATTTAAAGTTCAAGTGACAAAAGGTAAGCCTCAAGTCACCTACCGAGAAACGATTCAAGGGAAGGCCGAACAAGAAGCCGTTTTCGAGCGTTTAATCGCAAATGAAATGAATTACGCCAAAGTGAGGATCCGGTTGGAAAAAATCGATCTTAAACAGGGTTTTAAGTTTGTTTCTTTGGTGAAAGAGACCCAGCAGTTTCCTGCTTCGTTTTTAAAAGCCGTCGAAAGCGGTTGCCGGGAAGCTTCTGAGATCGGTCCTATTGCCGGGTATTCAATGTTAGGAATTCAGGCCACTCTTTTGGAGATAGAAACTCGCCCTAAAGAGTCCAGCGAAATGGCTTTTAAAGCTGCTGCAACATTCGCATTTCGTCTGGCGCTAAAAGATCTTCCAAGTGAGCTCTTAGAGCCTATTTTTAAAATTGAAGTCACTGTTCCAGATGACTTTGTAGGTAATATTGTCAGTGATTTAAATTCAAGACGAGGTCAAGTTAACTCTATTGATCAAAAGTCTGTTGGGGTCCAGGTGGTTTATGCCGAAGTGCCCCTTTCGACAATGTTCGGATACGCAACAGATGTCCGCAGTGTGAGCCAAGGGCGAGCATTTTTTACGATGCAATTTTTGCAGTATTCTCCGGTGCCGCCAAAAGTTGGTGCAGAAGTTCTTAAAAATCTCGGCCGTTAAGAGCTCGAGTCTTTTCTCACCAGAATGTTTCCATGGACTTTCTGGCTTCAAAAATATTTTTCACTTTTTCCTTTGACAGCCATAACATTTCCGAATGATAACACTCGTTCTGGACTGAACCCAAAAAGCGCCTTCTTATTGAGAAGTCTTTTTCTCGCAGGATCAAGCTTTCGATGGGACAGAAAAGTGAAAAAATCAGGACACTTATAGTTGATAAGTGGCTGATTTCCTCACTGACCAGCGTGACACAAGCGGATTGTTGGTAAGGCAAATCGGTTGGTCCATCGTAGCTAAAGATTCATTACTGAATTTTTGAAACGAAACTAAGAAGACGAATAAAGTTGTCGATGATGTGATGATGAGCTGCGCAGAGCGGTCAGTTGTTCCTAAGTCCACAAAACCATGAGGTAAGAGAATGCAAAGTCAAAAGATTAGAATTCGATTGAAGGCGTTTGATCATAAGCTTCTTGATCAATCTACGAAAGAAATCGTGGACACTGCGAAACGCACTGGTGCACGAGTAGTGGGACCTATCCCTCTTCCAACTCGTATCAACAGATACACAGTTTTAAGATCTCCCCACGTTGACAAAAAATCTCGTGAACAATTTGAAGTGAGAACTCACAAAAGAATGCTCGATATATTAGAGCCAACTCAACAAACAGTAGACCAATTAATGAAATTGGATATTTCAGCTGGTGTGGACGTTGAAATCAAACTAGCAGCGAATGCCTAATAGAGGATCACGAAAATGATTGGAATGACAAATCTAAAACAAAATGGTGGAGAGCAGGCAGTAAAGCTGAATGGCTTGTTTGCTTTCAAAGTCGGAATGTCGACCGTATATACTGATGACGGAGTGGCAATTCCTGTAACTGTATTAAAGTACGAACCTTGGTATGTATCTCAGTTGAAAACAGCTGAAAATGATGGGTACGCTGCGGTTCAGCTTTCTTGCGGTGCTCGTAAACTAAAAAATTCAAATAAAGCTGATATCGGCCACTTGAAAAAAGCTGGTATCGAAACAGCTGCAAGATTTACTCGTGAAATGCGCGTTGAAAAAGTTGAAGAAATTAAGCTCGGAGATCTTTTGGATATTGCTTCTTTAACTAAGGGTGACCTGGTTAAAGTAACTGCAGTTTCAAAAGGAAAAGGTTTTGCCGGTTCAGTAAAAAGATGGGGCTTCGCTGGAGGGCCTGCATCTCACGGTTCGAACTTTCACAGACGACCAGGATCAAGCGGTAACAGAACTTGGCCAGGACGAGTTATGCCAGGAAAGAAATTTCCAGGTCATTTGGGAAATGAAACTGTCACTGTTAGAAATCTTGAAATTATCGAAGTGAACACAGACTTGGGAGTTTTGCTCGTCAAGGGCGCAGTTCCGGGTGCGCGGAATACTCTCGTAAAGTTGGTGAGGGAATAGTATGGCAACAGTAAACGTATTAAATTGGAAAAAAGAAAAAGTAGGTCAAATCACTCTTTCTTCTGAAGTATTTGAAGCTGAAGTGAAAAACGAGGTGCTTCACGAAGTTGTGAAGTGGCAAGCTGCTTCAAAGCGTCAAGGAACTCATTCAACGAAAACTAAGGGTCTTGTGTCGGGTGGTGGTAAAAAACCATTCAAGCAAAAAGGAACTGGTAATGCTCGTCAGGGTTCTAACCGATCTCCTTTAATGCCGGGTGGGGGAACAACTTTTGGACCGCTTCCCCGCTCATACGCATACGTACTTCCTAAAAAAGTAAGACGTTTGGGTTTAAGAATGGCTCTTTCTCATCTGAATAGTTTGGGAAAAGTTTATGTTGTTGAATCAATGGTTTCTGAAGGTAAGTCAAACGAACTGAGCAAAAGATTAAAAACTTTCGGTTTAGCGAAAGCTGTTTTGATCGATGCGGGAGCAAATGATTTATTTGGACGAGCTGCGCGAAACTTACAGGGTTTCAAGTATTCACCAGTTGAAGGTGTAAACGTGTTTGATTTATTAAAATATGACGCTGCTATTTTGACAAAGGAATCTGTTGAAAAAATGACAGCTCGTTGTTTAGGGGAGGCTAAGTGAAGACTCAAATCATTAGTCCTTTAGTAACTGAAAAGAATACAATCCACAATGCCACCGGCGTGTACGTATTCGAAGTGGCAATGAAGGCAACAAAAGGCGAAATCAAAGCAGAGGTAGAAAAAAACTTTTCTGTGAAGGTTGCGGGGGGTCGAACAACAGTTTGTCGAGGTCGTTCTAAAACTACACAGTTTGGACGTACCCAAGGTCCTTATTGGAAAAAAGCTTTTGTTCAATGGAAAGAGGGCGAAAAAATCGCTCTCGTTCATGGCGGATAGTCAAGGGTATTACAACATTTAATCCACGTACAAAAGGTAAAAGAGCAAGGGTCGGTTTTGATTTCAAAGACAGCACACAAACCACCCCCGAAAAATCTTTGACAGCTCCACTT
>JBKCTJ010000310.1:0-911 GCA_046318875.1 Pseudobdellovibrionaceae bacterium
TTTTAAAAGTTCTTTGCGGTAAGGCGATTGGCTAGCAAGGACGATGGGTCTTTTTGTCATTTGTGTTTCAAGATCCCTAATTATTGAAAAAAGTTCAACGTTTTGGTGGAAGAAACTGTGACAAAATTAAGGCGTCAGAGTATGTCTGTGGCATGAATTCACTTCCAGATGTGGCAATCACTCAAAATCTGAATTTTCTGCAGCCTATTGATTGGGTTGGGATGGGTGCTATTCAAATCCCTTTGATGCTCAAGTTGAGTGAATCCATCATCAATGTCATAGCAAAAATTGAAGTCATGGTCAGTTTGGACTTGAGCCCCTCCCGTGGTATTCATATGTCCAGGCTTTATACTTTAGTTCAAAGTCTGGGTCAGTCACCGCTGACCATGGAAAGCCTTTCCGATTTATGTTTGAAATTCATTGAGAGTCAAAATACCCAGAGTTTGCTGAGTTCAGCGGCGCGATTGCGGCTTGATTTTGAATTGCCACTTCAACGAAAGTCATTGAAGTCCGGGCTTGTGAGTTGGCGGGTTTATCCAGTCAGTCTACTCGTAGAACAAAGACAAAATAAAAACAAAATAAGTTTAGTTGATCTGAAGTTTTTGTATTCAAGTACTTGCCCGGCGTCAGCAGCCCTTTCTCGTGATTTAAATTCAATTCACTTGATGAATCATCACGACAATCCATCAGTGTTAGATAAAAATGCTGCATAGATTCTGAGGAATGACTTGTCCATCCTCTGTTTGGAGCTGAAATGCTGGGTCTGAATAAATGATAAATGAGAATGGTTTTCATAAAAATTGATAACAGTTCTCATTTATGTTAAGGTTCGAAGACAGTAAAAAGGGGAAAGTCTATGCTACTCAAAGACGATTCAAACAAAACGGGACTTACTGAAATCCAAGTTCCTG
>JBKCTJ010000311.1:0-813 GCA_046318875.1 Pseudobdellovibrionaceae bacterium
TGGCCGTTCACAAAGAATTGGATTTGGATGTGGCGCCGACCTAATCGTGGTGAGATTCTCGTTTTCCGATACCCTCAAAACGAAAAAGTTTTTTATGTGAAAAGAGTGATTGGTCTTCCCGGAGATGAAGTAAAGATTTCAGGCCGAAGTCTGTGGATCAATGGAGATTTGATTCAAAAAAGTCCTGTACCTGACGAAGCTGTTCCTCGAGAAGAAGATAGTTTTGAACACGAGGATTACGATTATTTCATGGAAAAACTTGGGTCCAACGAATATCAAATCCGTTTTCAAAGGGAAGCTTTTTCAAACACAACTGATGAAACTTACAGTAAAACTTATCTTGTGCCTGAAGGTGAATATTTTGTCATGGGTGATAATCGGGATGAATCTTCGGATGGACGAGTGTGGGGATTTGTTCCTGAAGCTTATCTCGTTGGCAGTCCGGCCTTTATCTTGATGGGATGTAAAGAGACGCTTCCGAATTCGAGTCTCTGTAGTCCGCGTCATCTGACGTTTTCGCGCCTTTTCAAAAGAGTTCTTTGACCACAGTCAGCTTCCTTTGTAGCTTTTAATCCAGACATGAATTCAAGCCAAGCGCTCATTGATTTTCAAAACTACTCGGTTACAAAACTCAATTCTATTTTTTCAATTGCTAAAAAACTCAAACAAAATCATAACCCATCGGCAAGGTTTGATTTGCAGGGAACTTGTTTTCTGATGTTCTATGAGCCCAGCACTCGCACCAAGTTCAGTTTTGAAACAGCGGCGCTGCGGGCTGGTTTTCAACCACTCAGTTTTTTTCCGAATGCAACC
>JBKCTJ010000312.1:0-9522 GCA_046318875.1 Pseudobdellovibrionaceae bacterium
GATATGAATTATTTAAAGAAAATGATGATTGGTATTTTTATTTTAGTTTGTGGTGTCATTGTAGCTGGTCAAGTGGGGATGTTTCAAGGACAGCGCCCCTTTGATTTGGGTGTTCAAAATGGAAAGCTGAAAGCTTGTCCAACCACGCCCAATTGCATTTCTTCTTTTGAAACTCCCGGCAGCCAGAGTTTTTTGCCAGCGTGGGAAATGAAAACAGACTTGGCTACAGAAAAAAATCAATTGAAACAGGTGATTTCAAATCTGACAGAGGCAAAATTAATGAATGAAAGTGAAACTGAATTATCCTATGAGTTTTCAACTTCGCTCATGAAGTATGTGGATGATGTGGAATTTTATTTTGACGATGCTTCAAAGAAAATTCATTTTCGATCGGCTTCCAGATTAGGTAAGTCAGATCTTGGGAAAAATCGCCAGCGTATCTTAGAAATCGAGTTCCAGCGTTCTCAAACATCTTTCTAATCAATCTGATTGTGGATTCTGATCGATGGAATGACTGCGTGTTTCACGTCATCAGTTATGAATTGCCATAACAGAGCACAACAAACAGCAGCCAAGAGATTTTGTAGGGCTCTTAAAAAAACAAGCCTAATTCGAAACGACAGCTTCAATCTTCATTGCAGGAGCTCGAATTGGCGCTGTTTTGACTCTTCCTGAAGTATCCTCGACTCGAATGTGCATTGAAACTTTCGTCCCTAAAGTTTGAGGTGGAATCTGAGCTGAATATTGGTTTGAAATTGTTCTTTCCATTGGAAGAAATTGTTCTATACCAGCATCTGCATTCCAAATTAAATCAACTGTCTTAATCTGTGTTCCTGTTTCTGGATAAACATCAGCTATGATTGAAATGGGCAGACCAGCTCGCAGTGTTGAACTGATGACTTTTGGAAAAATAAATGTCGTATCTGGCTTAATCAAATTCCGACTGCGGCAATGAACTGAATCGCCCCATTCTGTATTTCCATTATCAACACCTACAATTTTATAGCCGGGCAAAGCTTCCTGGTAAACTTTTGTTGCAGCAGCGTCAACCGAGTCTCCATAAATCGGGAAATAAAGTGCTCCGTTGCTTATGAAAGAATTAATATAGGCGCGGTAAACTTCTGCGCCCTTACCCGGGATTGTGGTCATTTTCATGCGAAAAATTTTATAGGGAGTTCCGTAAGGGCTGATCAGAGTTTTAAGCAATGCCACCATTCTTTCTGAATCAGCATAATGCTTCGAATTCTTTGGGAATTCACTAAATACCCATGTGTCTGGCGCAACCAGTTTTCCAAAAGTATCCAAATGCTCAATCGTTATTTTTGGCGAAAGAGGAGATGTCACATACTGGTCGATTCCTAAGAAATCAGACATTCTTTGATCAATTTCTTTTTTGTCAAGTTTTGGATTTTCTGTGAAAACAAGCGTCGATGAAAAAGCATTACCGACCCCATCGCTGTAATAATTTCCCCCAGTGTGAACTAAACCAATTTTATATACTGGAAGATTTAAAGCTTGTCCCAAAAAGTCTGGCACCATGTCATCGTTTGGTCTTGGGCGATTGTAAACTGTATCCACAAGACCAAATTTTCCGTCGCTGTCAACGATGGGCCATGGACCGTAATCACGCACCCAAATGCTGTCCGTGGGAACGACAAAATAAGAAAAACGATCCGCCGTCAGTTTCTGTTGAACAATCCAATTTTGCCACCAAGTTTTATCCGATGGAGAATCTGCGAGTAATCGCACTTGCCCATTTTCACTGAGTGCCTTCATATAAGAGGGATTTGGCCAAAGAGTCATCACTTCAGAAGCTTCTTCCCACTCGCCCAAAGAGTGAATGACGCCCTCTCGCGGTGCCGTGCCGGCTTCCACAGTTGTGTTTGATCTCAACGATTGAATCATTTTTTCTTGTGCTGTGAGACCAATTGGTAAAGTCTTCAGATCGGGCCGAACTGCCCAAGTGGCTTGCCCAAGAAAAAGAATAAAAAACAAAAACTTTAAATTTGTTTGATTCATAGTGTCCCCCAAAACCATGATGTGTTCTGGAAGAAACTAGATCAATGACTAAGTTTTGGCGCGTGACATAATGAGGATTAAACCTCTATTGAGACCAAGTCGGTTGTTTTTGATACATCACATTAATCAAATCTTTCACGCATATTGCTTTTGACTGGGCATGTATAAACGAAAAAACAACCTTTGATCCTCATTCTGAATGCCTGATCAATGGCGTTTTATTCCGGCGAATCTTCTGAGATTTTTTTAGGAAGATTGCCCACAACAAGACCGAACAAAATCAGCGTGCCGCCGACGAGCATAAGCGGGGTCAATTTTTCTTGAAAGAAAATGTAAGCAAACATCGTCGCGGACAAAGCGTGAAATCCATCAAATAAAGAAAGCCTGTGCCCGTCGATGAAATTTAAAAGCCAGTACAAAACTGCGTAACAAAGTACGCAGGCTACTACTGAAACAAAAATTGCGGCAGTCAATCCTCTAGCTGTCAAAAGGGCGATGCTGTCTATTTGGTGAAAGACAGTAAGCTGTAAGATCCACATCAATGTGGCCGCTGCCATCTGGGCCGTCGCAAGATACTGAGTCGTTGTCATCTGTGTCTTGAACTTTTTAGAAAAGACAAATACCAAAGCCTCAAGAATAGCTCCGCCAATAATACACGCGGCACTAGCACCGGCAACTGAAACGGAGGAAATTTGGTATTTGCCGATAACGAGAATTAAAAGACCAGCAATGCTAAGTGGAAGCGCAATAAAGAACAGCCGCTGAGGTCGCTCTTTTAAAAGCAAAATTGCAATGAATGAGGTGATTGCGGGACTTAAAGCTCCCATCAAGGCGAAATTAGTTACACCTCCGATTTTCAGTCCATAGAGTGTCGCAAGAGAAGCAAGTCCGTATCCTAAAATTCCAAGCATTGATACCAATGAGAACGAGCGAAGGGAGATGGGTCGCCACGATTTCATCAGCAACACGAATAGCGTGAAAATCGTGCCTGCAATCGTCCAGCGAATTGCGATATAAAGTTCGATCGGGATTTCATCGATAACAAATTTCGATGCGCTGGGAACAAGGCCCCAAATTATTTGTAAAACAGCCGCAATAAATAGAAGTCGATTTTTTTTTGATTCGGTCATGCTGGTCCTTGTTGCATGACGAGCTTCATATATTCCGAAACGGCAGAACCTTGAGGTCCCCCCCAATTTTGGAAGCTGCTCAATAACGTTCTCACGATCACCGCCATTTTTCGATCCTTCCGTGATGTTGAGCTTTGATGATCAACTGTTCGGAAAAACGGTGTCGAATTTCCGCCATAGTGTACCAGTAAATTTCCATCATAGTGTACCACCTGGCATCAGCACCTCACTTTCCTTGGGAATTTTTGAAATTTGGGCGATAGTTCGTGAAGTTCAAAGAACTTGAACTTCGGACAACATTGTCTCACGGGAAGCGGCGGTGGCAGGGATTTGGCAGGGAGCTACAAAGATTCCTACGGTCATAGAAAGCTGTTCCTTCGGAACGCTCTCTCGACTCTCTGTGATTTTAAGTACTTAGAACATCAAGCGTTTTCGAAATGCGGTTTACACATCCAAAATGAATTGGAGCGGGCGAAGGGATTCAAACCCTCGACCTATGCCTTGGCAAGGCATCGCTCTATCAACTGAGCTACGCCCGCATTATTTTCTATGAGTGAAGAATGTCGCAAAAGTCGAAATGTGCGTCAATCTTTTTTATCCGGTGGTGAAATCTTCCACTGTCCAGAAATGACTTTCTCTGCCCAAAACCACTAGATTTCGTGGAAACTCAAAAGGTTCTTTGTTGTTTGGGCCCTTTTCGACCTGGATGTAATTCGAATTGATGTGCACAATTTTTCGAACAAGTGTGTTTTGACTGGTTGATATTCAAGCATTCTTGACAAACATAAGATTCAGAATCACATCGCAAACATTGGATTTTTTCTGACCCCGGTTGTCCGCAGTGTGGACATAAACCATATTTTTGAGTTGGATTTAAGTTTTGATCCAAGGCGACTCGGTGGTCAAAAACAAAACATTCTCCTTGAAATTCATCATCAGGGAATTCTTTGATGTAGTTCAAAATTCCACCATTTAATTGGTAGACATTTTGATAACCTTTTTCCTGCAGTTCCAAAATTCCTTTTTCGCAGCGAATTCCACCGGTGCAGAAAATTAACATTTTTTTTTCTTTATCAATATTGTTTTGTTCAAGATAGGTGGGAAAATCGGTGAATTGGTCAATGTCCGGAATCAAGCTTCCTTTGAAAGTTCCTATTTGTGTTTCGTACCAATTTCGAGTGTCGATCAGGACAAAGTCTTTTTCTTTTTTTAAAACTTCATTCCATTCCTGAGGAGAGAGATGATGATTTTCTTTCATCCCAATAGGAGTCAGCGCAGGATTTCCAAGAGTGACGATCTCATCGCGCACTTTAATTGAAAGCCTACGAAAAGGTTTCACTTCTGAAGTTGAATCCTTAAAAAAGATTTCCAGAGGTGCGTTTTCATCAAGATTCGTTTCTTCGCAAATCCAGTTGTGGAGGTCATTTTTAAACTGAGAGAGATCACCGAGATCCTCGGCACAGACTGTGGCATTAATCCCTTCAGCACCCAAGATCATTAACCCGAGCACTTTGCGCTGTTCTGCCATGAATTGAAGCTTTAATTTCTGCTGATCTAAATTTTTCAGAACAAAGAAGTGGTAAAAAGCTGTAACATAATATTTGAAGTTTTTTTGTTGGTTCAGCAAAGATACTGACATTTTATTTCCTTTCCGAGGAGCGCTCCAAACGCTCGGGAATGCAGCAGTTCTGTCACAAAGACAAAGTTCATGTCAACGAAGCCATCTCAAATCACTGAAAACACCCCAAAAAAACTGCAGCCAAATCCCATTTAAAGCGATACATTCCCCCCACATGGCAGAACTTACAGACACTCAGAACGAAATCCTTCGACGCAGAACTTTTGCGATCATTTCCCATCCCGATGCAGGAAAAACCACACTCACTGAAAAACTTCTCTATCATGGCGGAGTTATTCATCAGACAGGGGAAGTGAAAGGCAAAGCCGGCAGTCGGGCAGTGACCTCAGATTGGATGGAACTGGAAAGACAAAAGGGAATTTCCATCACTTCTTCGGTGATGACCTTTGATTACAACGGACTAAAAATTAATTTATTGGATACTCCAGGTCATAAGGACTTCTCGGAGGATACTTACCGGGTTTTAATGGCCGTTGACTCTGCTTGCATGTTGATTGACGTCGCAAAAGGCGTGGAAGATCGAACAAAAAAATTATACGAAGTCTGCCGCCTTCGAAAAATTCCTGTTTTCACTTTCGTGAATAAGCTTGACCGAGAAGGCAAAGACCCTCTGACTTTAATTGACGAAGTGGAAAAAACCTTAGGCATGAGTTGCTATCCCATCACATGGCCCATTGGTATAGGTCAAAGATTTAAGGGAATTTATAATCGTATAACTAAACAAGTTATATTTTATGATCAGCGCCGCGAAGGTGATGAAGTCATCACTCGTGAATTTAAAGGAATCGATGATCCTTTGATTCGCGATTTCGTTGATGCTGAAACAGCTCAGCAAGTCTATGAAGAGCTGGAACTTATCGAAGGTGCGCTGCCACCTTTCGATGTGGAGGAGTTTCTATCAGGACAAATTTCACCAGTGACTTTTGGATCGGCCAAACAAAATTTCGGAGTAGATATTTTCTTAGATTTTTTTACGAGATATGCGCCAGGAGTGCAGCCAAGGGCTTCGCAAACGGGACAAGGCATTGATCCTTTAAGTCAAAATTTAACTGGATTTGTTTTTAAAATCCAAGCCAACATGGATCGCAAACATCGTGATCGCGTTGCCTTTATTCGCTTGTGTTCAGGTAAATTCGAACGGGGAATGAAAGTTTATCATTCCAGATTAGACCGTGAACTCAGACTCTCTTATTCAAATCAATTTGTTGCAGCTGATCGTGAAACCATTGATGTGGCCTATGCTGGAGACATCATTGGAGTGAATGACACTGGAAACTTTGCCATCGGAGACTGTGTCTCGGCCACAGGCCATGTCAAATTTGAAGATATTCCAAAATTCGCACCAGAACTCTTTGCAAAATTAACAGTGAAAGACGCTCTTCGAAGAAAAAAACTTCAAGACGCCTTGGTTCATTTAGCTGAAGAAGGAGCCATTCAGCTTTTCATTGATCCTCTTGTTGGCATGCAAGATCCCCTCATCGGTGCCGTGGGGGAATTGCAGTTTGAAGTTTTACTTCATCGTTTAAATGATGAATACAATTTGGAAGCCCGAATGCAACGTTTACCCTTCACAGTGGCCAGGTGGCCAAAAGACAAAGACGGAAATGCAGTGGATCAGCTCAAGGGAAATTTTCAAATGTTCCGCGACATGGCCAACCTTCCGGTCTTGTTGTTAAATCAAGAATGGGATCTGAACTGGGCCCAAAGAGAAAATCCAGATATTGAATTTAAAAGCTCTGTCCTAGGATGGAAAAAATAATGATGATTCTGTCCCTTCACCCATTTTGGCTAACAGTTTCGAAATTGAATCCGCCTTTATATTTAATCAATGGTCTTCGTTATAGAATGTCAGGCACAAGTGACCTCAATTTGGAGTTTGCCATGGGAATCAGTTTCGTGGGACTGATTGCCTTTTACTTTATTGCAAAATTAAGTCTCGAAAAAGGGTCCTTCCAAAGGTGGTAATGCATGTTTGAAAATCTCTCGGAAAAAGTTTTAGCCTCGATTAAAAAAATCAAAGGCCAAGCTAAAATCACTGAAAGCAATATCGAAGATGCCATGAAGGAAATCCGCCTTCACTTTTTAGAAGCGGATGTAAATTTCAAAGTCGTTAAAAGTTTTATCGACAGAGTGAAATTAAAAGCTTTAGGCACAGAAGTTCTTTCCAACGTGAACCCAGGGCAACAGTTCGTTAAAATTGTCCACGATGAATTGGTTCAGACTTTGGGTGGCGAAAAAGTCGAGCTGAATTTGAAAGCCAAACCCAGTGTGGTTCTTATGGTCGGCTTACAGGGGGTCGGAAAGACAACGACATCTGCAAAGCTGGCGCTTTTTTTACGACAAAAAAAGAATATGAAAGTGGGTTTAGTTCCTGCCGATGTGTATCGACCGGCAGCCATTGAACAGCTTAAAGTGCTAGCAAAAAATAACAATTTTCCAGTTTTTGATAGCAACACAACACAAAAGCCCCAAGATATCGTGAAAAATGCCATGATTTGGGCCCAAACTGAAAAGCTTGATTGCTTGATTTTGGATACAGCAGGTCGCTTACAAATCGATGAAGCTTTGATGAATGAGCTTGCAGACATCAAAAAAATTGCAAATCCTGATGAAGTTTTGTTGGTTGCCGATGCCATGCTGGGACAGCAGTCCGTGCAAGTTGCCGAAGGCTTTCATCAAAAATTGCAAATCACAGGTCTTATTCTAACCAAAGTTGACGGGGATGCCCGCGGTGGTGCCGCTTTAAGTATTCGTGAAGTCACAGGCGTTCCCATTAAGTTTTTAGGAGTCGGCGAAAAAGTTGCAGCTCTTGAAATTTTCCACCCGGACCGACTGGCGGGTCGAATTTTAGATATGGGTGATGTTTTAACTTTGATGGAAAAAGCCCAAGAAGTGGTTGATGAAAAGCAGGCTTTGGAAACCAGCAAGCGAATGATGAAGAATCAACTGACCCTAGAGGATTTTTTATCATCTATTCAACAAATGAAAAAAATGGGGGGTATCGAGTCCCTCTTAAAGTTCATTCCGGGAATGGGTGAGGTTTCCAAACAATTAAAGGACATGAGTCCGCCCGATGACGAAATGAAAAAAATTGAAGCCATCATCAGTTCCATGACCATTCAAGAGCGTAAGAATCACAAAGTCTTAAATGCTTCGCGTCGCGAGCGCATTGCCAAAGGCAGTGGGACCCATGTTTCAGACATTAATAAATTGGTGAAACAGTTTGAAAACGCTCAGAAAATGATGGGTTCCATGATGAAAATGGGAATGCCAGGAATGGGTGGAAATATGCCAGGAAAAGCCCCTGGTGGACGCAATCCCTTTGGTGGATTCCGTAGGTAAAGAGTAAGCAAAGACCAGTTTAGGAATACTTGGCTTGCTGTAATAATTGCTTGAATAATTTTTTTTAACAAGCTACTCCTTTCGGGGTAAGCATCTTGTTGGGTAAGGTTTTCTCAAAGGAATTTGTCGAAAACGATAAATTTTTGTTGCTCCTCAGATGGAGTCAGAGCTACAACTTGTGTTTTGTTTAGATAGGGTAATGGCCTTTTACTAGGAAGCCTGGTTTAAATAGGTTTTAAATAGAAATATTTGAAATGAACGAGACACCAAATTGTATCTCACGTGGTAAAAAGCGGTGAGCGCGAAAGGATAGAGTTAAAATGGCAGTTGTGATCCGATTAAGCAGAGTAGGTACGAAGCATGTTCCAAAGTACCGAATCACTGTTGCTGATTCTAGAAGATATGTCACAAGCAAACACTTGGACGTATTGGGCTACTACAATCCGTCTCCGCAAGGACAAGACAAAAAAGTCGTTATCGATATGGAAAAATTTAACGACTGGGTTAAAAAGGGCGCTTTACCTTCTGACCGAGTTCGTTCAGTTGTAAGAATTGCGCAAGCAGCAACAAAGTAGGCACGACGATCTAGTTGATGGCTGGATAGGGATTTTTGAAAAGGCTAATGTATTATTAGCCTTGATGATTGAACCATGACGGAGAAGAAATGGAAAGTTTGAAAGATCTTGTTCTATTTATGGCGAAGTCATTGGTTGATAATCCTGACAAAGTGGAAGTGCAGGAAATCCCAGGTCCCCAAACAACAGTTCTTGTATTAAAAGTCGATAAAAGTGATCTCGGTAAAGTCATAGGTCGAGAAGGCAAAACTGCCCATGCTATGAGAAAAATTATTTCTGCTGCCGGATCGAAACTCAATAAAAGGTATCACCTCGATATCTTCGAATAAGACACCTCTTGAACTTAATTAAAGTCGGAAAAATTAAAGATGCTCAGGGCCTCAAAGGTCATGTTTTCCTTTTGATTTTTTCGAAAGACTTATCCATCGTGGAGCAGCTGGAAAAAATTTATCTTCCACAAAATGAAATATCCCTTCTCTTAAAAGCAGCTCCTCATTCTGAGCCTTCAGAAGTTTCAGAAAGTCGAAAAATTTTAAAACAGTTCAAACAAGTTGATGGCTTTTTAGAAATGGAAGTCGTTGAAGCCAAAGTTCATAAAAACGGAATCATGTGTCTGTTCAAATCGATGTTCAATCGAACTCAAGCAGAACAGTTGATCGGCGTTGAAATCTATGTGGAAGAAAATTTATTTGAATCTGAAAAGGGCCAAACAATTTTTCTAAAGGAAATCCTTCATTTTCAAATTCAAGATCTTCAGGGCGTTTCACGGGGAGAAATTATCGGATTTTCTTCCAACGGTCCCCAAGATTTATTGGTG
>JBKCTJ010000313.1:0-14549 GCA_046318875.1 Pseudobdellovibrionaceae bacterium
TATTTGCAGTTGTCATGCAGGAGACTCCCATGGTGATGCTTAAGAGATAAATATAAATTTGTTTTTCCATTATTTTAAATCCCCAATATTATTTATTTTAAAGAAAGCAATTCTTCGGCGTGGGCCAGGCTTGTTTTTGTAACTTTTTCGCCGGAAATTAAACGTGCAATTTCTTTGACTCGGTCCTTTGGCTTTAATTCATTGACCGTCATCACAGCACGATCATCAATACTTTCTTTGGAAATCACAAAGTGAAAATCAGCAAAAGCAGCTACTTGCGGTAGATGTGTGACGCAAATGACTTGCTGTCCTTTGGCGATGGACTTGAGCTTTCGACCGACTTTTTCTGCTGTTTGTCCGGAGACGCCCGTATCAACTTCATCAAATAAATAAGTGCGAGGCAGTTGTCCAGAGCCAACGACTCTTTTCAGAGAAAGTAAAATTCGACTCAATTCGCCGCCGCTGGCTGTTTTTGCCAAGGCGCGAATAGGATCCTTGGGCGAAGTCTGGCACATGAATTCAACATCACTGATTCCGTCAGAACGAAGTTCCATAAGTTTTTCAGTTTGAACTGAAAAAGTAACTCCCTTCATATTTAAATCACTTAATTCTTGGTTTACTGAATTTGAAAGAACTTGGCTTCCGTTTTTTCTTTTTTCGTGAATTTGCATGGCCTGGCTGTGCAATTTCTTTTCGATATCGCTGAGTTCTTTTTGAAATTTTTCTAAATTCTGATCCGATGTTTCAAGGCGATGGATTTCATTTTCCACATCGACCAATTGCTTCAAAATTTCTTGCAGTGAAGAACCATATTTTTTTTGAAGTTTGCGAAATTGACTGAGTCTGTTTTCGAGTTCTTCTAATTTTTCTGCATCAAAATCAATTTGTGAAATGGATTTGCGAGTCGCATATAAAAAATCATTAATCAATTCTGAAGCTTGAGATATTTTTTCAAAGTGTGGCTCAAGGCTTGGGTCGAGCTGAGTCATTTCAAATGATCGTTTGGAAACCAAAGCAATTCTTGAAATCGCTGAATCCGAATCCCCATTCAGCACATCATCAAAGGAATCCATAGTTGCCATGAGTTTAGATAAGTTCTTCATTCTTTTCGCTTCGGTTTCGAGCATTTCGTCTTCGCCCGGGGAAAGATCAAGGGCAGAAATTTCATCTCTTTGATAAATTAAAAAATCTAAACGTTGAGCGCGAGTGGCTTCTTCTGATGTGAGTCTTTGAATTTCGGATTTCAAATTTGAATATCTCTGAAATAAATTTTTATATTCAAGTTTCTGAGCTGATAGACCCAAATAACTATCGAGCAAATCCAAATGATATGATTTCGATAAAAGATTTTTATTTTCATGCTGACCCGTCATTTCAATCAGTGGTGCACTGTGACCCGTGACTTCAACAAGGGGGGACACGATTTCACGCAATTGGGCAAGGGTACTGAGGGCGCCATTCAAGTATACTTTTGATTTGTCCCCATGAGAGAGAACTCGCCTGACGATGAGTGTGTCATCTTCGATAGCAATGCCATAGTCTTTCAGAATCTGAATCAAATCTTTACGATCTGATAAATCAAATTGGCCTTCGATGCTTGCATTTGGTTTGCCCGATCGAATTAAATCTGGGGATGATTTATCACCCATCAATAAATTTAAGCTTTTCAGTAAAACTGATTTACCGGCTCCAGTTTCTCCGCTGATAATATTGAGTCCATTTTTAAACTGGAGATGTAATTCATCAATGATAGCAAAATTAGAAACTTTCATTTCGATCAGCATGATTTGCCCCCGTCCGTTGACACTTTAATAAATAATTTTAATATTTTAATTTTTCTCGTAACAAATGAAAAAAATGATCCACTGAAGATTTGGCCATCAAATGAGTGTGCTGGGACCTGGTCATCACCACCTCATGCTGAGAATTGATTTCCATTTCTTTTTGTCCATCGACAATCAAATGCGCTTTCACAATGTCGCTGACGATTCTAAAACTCAATTTTTTATGATCAGGAATAATTAATGGTCTTGAAGTTAAAGAATGGGGAGCTACAGGTGTCACAACAAAAACAGTGGATTCAGGATGAAGCAATGGGCCACCAGCGGCAAGATTATAAGCTGTGGAGCCTGTAGGAGTTGCGACGATAAATCCATCTGCTTTAATGGAACTGATCGCAAGGTCATCGCTTGAAATCACGCAGTTGATCAATTGAGAATTTCCACCACGCTCAATGACTAGATCATTCAAAGCTGAAAAAGATTTCAGTTTTTTCTTTCCCTTAAAAACATCAATACCAATCATTGAACGGTGAAAAAAAGCAATTTTTCCTTCAAGGGCATCGGCTGTGATTTTTTGAACTTGAGACATGGGTTCTGACGAAAATGAAGTCAGAAATCCAAGGGTTCCCATATTAAATCCAATGATAGGAATAGCTTGTCCTTGCAATACCCTGACAGCACGTAAGTAAGTGCCATCTCCCCCCATGACCAGAACCAAATCAATTTTTTTAAATTCCCGAGTTGATTTCATTAAAACTGTTCCAGGGATTTTTTTCTGATCGGGAGCAGTGAATACTTCGATACTTCGTTTTTTCAACCAGATAGATAAGCTCTTCGCACTGGCAACAGCTTTATCCGTATGGATACGATAGACGATGGCAACTCTTTTCATAGAAGTCCATCGCGACGAAGTAAGGAATCTGGGTCAGGTTCGCGACCGCGAAATTTTTTATATAAAATCATTGGATGTTCAGATCCACCTTTGCTGAGGACATTCTCTTTGAATCTTTCGGCCACATCGGCATTGAAAATTCCCTTTTCTTGAAAATATTCAAAAGCATCTGCATCTAGAACTTCGGCCCATTTGTAGGAATAATAACCAGCAGAATAGCCTCCAGCAAAAATGTGGCTAAAAGCAGCTAGAATTGAAGTCCCGCTTTCCCGCGGAACGATTCGAGCATCGGCTAAGGTCTGTTCTTCAAATTTTTCTAAATCACTGATGGATGACGGGTCACTGAGATGCACACGCATGTCGAGCAAGCCAAACTGCACCTGCCGCAAAGAAATTGTTCCAGCTTGGAACTGATTTACTTTTTTAATTTTTTCAACCATTGCTGGGGGTAAAAGCTTCTGGGTTTCATGGTGCTTAGCAAAGACATCTAAACCTTCTTTTTCGGCAGCCCAGTTTTCCATAATTTGCGATGGTAATTCGACGAAGTCCCAGTAAACATTTGTTCCTGCAACTCCACGATAAGTGCATTGAGACAGCATCCCATGCAGAGCGTGGCCGAATTCATGAAAAACAGTTCGGACTTCATCATAAGTCAGAAGCGATGGTTTCTCTGCCGTTGATTTCGTTAGGTTGCAGACATTGGCAACATGAGGTCTTCGAACTTTGCCATGAAACAAGCCCTGTTCACGAAACAATGTCATCCAAGCGCCCGGGCGTTTCGTTGGCCGAGGGAAAAAGTCTGTATAAAATAATGAAACAAACTTGTTTTGTTTGTCGTAAACTTCGTAGACATTCACTTCTTCGTGATAAACAGGAAGAGTTTTGTTCTGTTTAAATGTCAGTCCATAAAGTTTTTCCGCACAAACAAAAACACCGTCCAAAACATTTTCAAGCTTAAAATAGGGTCTAAGCTCTTCTTCATTAAATTGAAATTTTGCTGCTTTCAGTTTTTCAGAATAATAAGCAGCATCCCACGGTTTAAATTCGGCTAAGCCATCTTGTTTTGCTGCAAAGGACTTCATTTCCTCGAGATCCTTAAGGGCTGCTTTTTTGGAAGGAGTTAAAAGCCGTTCTAAAAAACTGATCACAGTTTTTGGATTTTCAGCCATGCGCTCAGATAAAACAAAACTTGGATGATCCGGATAACCCAAAAGTTTTGCTCGTTGTTGTCGGAGTGTTAAAATTTTAAGTACATTTTTTTCATTATCAAAGCCGTCCCGAAAGGATCTTGAGTTAAATGCTCTCCACATTCTCTCGCGCAGTTTGCGCTGTGAAGAATATTTGAGGAAGCCGACATAGCTTGGACCTTGAAGAGTAAATAGATATTTTCCAGGTGCCCCTTTTTCAGCGGCAGCGGCTTTTGCTTGAGCTAATGCAGAATCGGGAAGTCCCGCAAGTTCTTCCGGAGTTTCCAAATACATTTCAAAATGATTTGTGGCTTTTAAAATATTTTCACTAAAAGACGGAAACAACATGGCCATTTTTTGATCGATGGCTCGTAAAGTCACTTTATCCGCTTCGTTTAACAAAGCTCCATTTCGGATAAATCCTTTATAGTATTTGTCCAATAGGCTGCATTGTTCCACAGATAAGTGAAGTTGAGCTTGTTGATCATAGACACTTTTTACTTTTTGAAAGAGCCCGATATCCAAATTCACATCAGAGGAAAAATTCGACATCAGGGGGTAAAATTCTTTGGCAATTTGAGAATACTCTTCACCGCCGTGGGCGCTTTCTAAATTACTAAAAATTTGCGAGAGCTGTTCCAGATCTTCGGAACTTGTATCAAGTGCCACAATGACATTTTCAAAGTTGGGCGCAGCTGGGTTGAGTTTGATTTCTTCGATATTTTTTTTTGATTTCGAAATCAATTCCTTGAGCAAAGGCATGTATTCAGCAATTTGAATTAAATCAAAAGGAACAGCGTCGTCGAAATGGGGAATTGTTTTTTTCTGAAAAAAATCTTTCAATGTGAAATGAGAAGTATTCATGAATCTCCTTGAAATAGGCTAAAGTACGATAGCCCAGGGTCAAAGAGTGTTCAAACAATGACTACAAAGAATTCAGATTGATGCAGATGCCAAGATGAGTTGCCGGACCCGTGCCTCGACAAACATGTCGCGCTGGGCAGCTATTTTGACTGTTGATTTGGCAACCTTGCAAAGCTCGTCCCGCGCAGGAATTATTTCCGCCATAAGCATAACCCTGTGGATAACCTTGATATCCAGAAATCTGGGGAATATTGACGTAGTGGCTATTATTTGGCGCATAGGTGCGGTTCATGTAACCTGCCCAAGGAGTTGGCTGCCAATTTGTTCCAAAGTAAAATGAAAAGCCTGCATTGAATCCAATATTTTGATTGTACCACAGCTGCTGAATGCAACCTGGGCCGTTGATTGCATTATAGACTGGCAGACTACCTTGGGGACAACCGCACCACCCATTTGCACCGAAACCACCATTGGTGAAATGATTGTAATTCGAATAAGGATATTGATTATAAACTGCCCCGTTACAAGAGCCGCTTCCATTCAAACAAGAGGCATCCAAAGGAGATGATGCGTTTTTTGAACCACCGTCATCATTGTTGGCGCAAGATGAAATCAAAACTACCGTAAACAAGAGAGCCATCATTGAAAAAATTGATTTTGTGTTTTTCTCCATTGAGCCTCCTGAGTTATTTCTTTCACTTGTCTCGTCTTGAGAATGCAAAAATCAGGACATCCCCCTAAAGCAGATTAATGCAGAGTTAAAGTAGAGAATTGAAGGACCTAGACCTGGAAGTTCCATAAAAATCCAAGGGATTTGGGGTTCAGATCAAAACCATTTGAATACAGAAAATTGACTCTGAGATAAAACCCTCAGAGAATAGGAGAATGTTTCATGGAGGGACAAAAATGGCACATCAGCAAGTGACAAATATTGCGCCACATTTTGCGAAGTGGATTGGCATCTACATCATTCAAATTCTGTTCATTTTTGGCTTCGTCTCGGCCCATGCTGCAATTCCACCGGTTTACAAAAATGCATTGTCTAGACCAGGATCTGTGACAGGGGGACAGGCCGGCACAGGCTTTTCTATATTAAATTTAGAACTTGTTCCTCAAAAAAATAAAGTGGAAAGAATCATTGTGGATGTTGGAAATTTTGAAGGAAAGCCTCATAAGGGAAAACCCGGCTACTTTCATGTTGAAATGAAAGCAAATCGCCTTGTTTCAATCGACTTTGCCCAGATGGGGATGACTAAGGTCACGCAAGAAAAACTGAATTTAGCTTTGAAAAAGTCGAGGCTAGTTTCTAAAGGCAGAATCACTTATGATTCCCAGGACCAAAATATGAATGTGAGTTTAACTCCGCGAAAAGCATTCAAAGTGAAAGCTTATCAGGTCATGGGAAAAAACCAGACCAGTAAAGTCGTCATGGATTTGATAGAATAAAGTCATGTCGCCGAAGCGTTCCGTTTTTTTATTCCTATTGAGCGTATTCACTATGATAGATACTGCAGCTGCCCGGGTCTTCAATATGAAGAAGGCGACTGTGGGGAGTTACCTTTTGTTTTCTGGTGGCAACTCGGTGATCAAGGATCAAGCTTTTGTTGGTGAATCAGTGGCGGATGCTTATGACGCTGAAGTTAATAATAACTTTTCGGGGGAATTCGGAATTTTTGGAAGCTCTGAAAGTCTTAGTTACGGCTTTGGATTTGAAATTATTCAGCCTGAAGCTTTAAAAGAAGTGGTCGCAAAGCAAAACGGAACCAAAATCTATACTTTAGATTCAACTGTACAAGTATACGCTCCAAAGATTTTTATAGATTTAAATTTAAAAACTGGAAACTACTACCGAGTGTTTCTTAAAGGCAGTGCTGGTTATGCGACAGCCCAAATTAAAAATGAATACAAAGCGGTTTCTTTAGCTATTGGTGATCATAACGTGGAGATGAAGGGAAGCGCTGCAAGCACCGGCATAGGGCTTGGTGTGGAATTTTATTTGTTGGACACAACGACCATGGTTATCTCCGCAGACTACCGCATTTTAAAATTCAAAGACCTGAGATATGGCAAGGAGATCTCGACTTTTCAAGGCATCAAAACCAAAGGGGATTCTGTGACCAATACTTCGGAGTCCCAAAGAGAAGTTGATTTGAGTGGTGCTATGGCCACCGCGGGATTTCGTTTTTATTTTTAATGTGACTTCAAAAGATTGTAAACTATCAAAGCACTTAAAATAAGACTTGGAATGCCTTGAATAAACAAAATTCGTGAACTCACTGTGGCGCCGCCGACAAGAGCTGCGCCAATAATACTTAAAGCTAAATAAAGATTAAACATCGAAAGAGTTTTTTGATCGGCTTGCCCAAAGCCTAGCGACATCACTGCACACATTAAAAAACCAAATGCAAAAAATAAGTTATAAAAACCTTGATTGATCGCAAGGGTATAAGTTTGGTTTGCTTGAGCCTCGGTCATTCGAAATATGCGAAGTCCTGTGGGTGATTTCCACAAAACGGATTCTAAAATAAAAAATGCTGTATGCTGCATGAAAACCAAAATATTTAAGCTAACTAAGATGGGTGTCATAAACTTTCCTTTGGTAGTTTATTTGACCAAACTTCCCATAGTCATTCAATCGATAAAAAGATGTTTGTCGAGTCTGGAATTTAAAAATTTTGAATCACTGAAGTCTTCAGATAAGCTTAAATGAGATTTTGGCCATTGGAAAAGTTGAGGAAGCCCTTTCATGAAAAAGCAGATCATTAAGAAAATTCTTTTAGGTACAATCTTATTGGGATTTGTTTCCTGTATTTCTCACCAAATGAAAGACATGACGACAGCTGATGTTACCGGTCGCAAAGAACTGCGAAAGCCTGCTAGTGACTACGCATTGAGTGCAGAAGTCATGAATTTTTTGCGGACTGATCCGTTTTCGAAAGATGGTTATGATCATAATGTAGATGGGACTTATCAAAATAGAATTTTTCAGTTCGGGTCAGAGCTATCGGCAGCAGATCAAATCCGAGAGCTCGCGGGTCGCGAGATATGGTTCAAATCCTCTCCGAATGAACGATTTCATACTTACTTTTTCCCACAGAAAATGAATGTTCCAATCGCATGGAATAAAATATTACACGCGCGTGGACACGATGCTCGGTTTCAAATTTGGGGTTTAATCAATGATCCTGATTGTTGCGTTCCAGGACAGGAATGTCGGAGTCGCGGGATGAAGTATAACGGGCGCGATGTCACCCTGGAAGATACTTTTGGTTGGGAGTATTGTTCTGGAGATGAAGCTCTGCTCAACGCAGTTCGGAATCCAAATCAAGCTTGGCAAGATCCCGCGTGTCAGCATCCAATTATCAAAGAAGCTGATTTGCTGGATGATAAGCCAAGGGAAAATCGATGTGAACTTGCTTTTGGAAATCCCACAGGCGCTGTTGGGTATCGCAAATTTCCAAATCCAAGATTTAATCCCAAGACTTGGCAAAAAGTGGGCGGTTGGGAAGGATTTGAACGAAACTTTACTGAAGCTGAAATTGACTCTTCCATTGAACCGCCATTTCGAGTTGCAAAATCTTGCGCTTCTTGCCATGCAGGTTTCGACCCATTGCACCCACCATCGAATTTGAGCCATCCGACTTGGAAAAATATTAAAGGGGAAACTGGCAATCAATACATCAATGTTTCGGCAATTTTGGGAAGTGGAGCTAAACAAGATTCATTGGAATATCAAATGTTTGTTCACAGTCGTCCAGGCGCAGTAGATACCTCTGCAATTCCAAATGATTTTGTGAATAATCCGGGAACAGTGAATGCTGTAATTAATTTTTCACAGCGGCCAAAATTTGAAGAACGTGTCACAAGATGGGTGAATGAAGCGTCTTGTTCTGGACCTGAAACAGAATGCCAAGTGATCCCTTATCCGAATGGTCAGAAAAAGTATTGGAAAAAAGTTGTTAATCAGCCAATGCAAGTCATGCACATTCTCAAAGGGGGGGAGGACAACGTGGGAGCTGACCTTGCTGTCCAGCGAGTCTATTTAAATATTGGAATGTGCGCTGAACAATGTTGGGTGAATCATTTGGCTAATATTCGAGAATTAGATGAGTCGCGCCGAGGATTTGGTCAGACTCCGTTTGATATCCAGCAATGCCGAAGAGATTGTGCAAGTTGGCGCGCGAATGAGGATCGAGTGGGTGATATTTTAAGTTACCTTCTTTCAAGGCGCCCTACGGATTTAAAAGACGCTGTCGCTTCATCTGCACCAAAAGAATCTCGAGATCAAGAACTCGTTAAGTTTATCAATACACGGTATAATGTTTCTGAAAATACAGACCTTATTGGTCGGGGGCGAGATGTGTTTGCGCGAAACTGTGCGCAATGTCACTCATCTCAAAATGACAATAAAAATGATTTATCCACGACAGAAAACTTTCTTGGAAAAGATTTTCTTGCAATGAAGACTTTAGATAATGGTGAAATTTTGCGGGAAGATTGGCTAGGAAATGATAAGTCCACTTCGGCAAATATTGCTGGGACTTTTATGTGTCGAGCCCTTCACAGCAATCATTCTGAGGACAGAGTATGGGAAGAGTTTTCTTCTGATACTTACAAAAGGCGCGAACACATTTACACGGATGCTCGTGGGAATCAGATTAAAGGTGGCCGTGGGTACTATAGAAATATATCTTTGTTAAATGTTTGGGCTCATGCCCCATTTGGTCACGCGAATGCTATTGGTCCTGAAATTTGTGGAAATGTTCCAGATCGCAAAAATAATTTTTGGAGAACCACAGTTGAAACGGTGACCACTGGTCCTGCTGACCAGTTCAATCAGGTCAACCCTGCGACAAAATATACTTGTGAAGCTGGCTTTGACCCTAGCATTGAAGGCCGATTGAAATTATACGAAGAATCCATGGATGAAATTTTAACTCCTTCAGTGCAGCGAAGAAAAAAAGTTGCAAGAATGGATGAAGGCGTTCGATTTCCTTTGGGGATCAGTTTGCATATTGGAAATTATAGTACTCCGATGTATTTAGAATTTCAAAAAGGGATAGTCTTAAATTCTTTTGGAAGTTTGGATATTAAAGGCTTAGCAAAAGATTTGCTGGGTGCTATGCCGAAGTACATCGCATGGGTCAATTCCTCAGTTAATGGAAAAGCTCAAGCACGATCAGCATATGATGAATACTGGAAAGCACGAGTTCCCAACGCTGCTGCAGCAGTTGAGCTGGCCCAGACATCCTTTGAAACTTTTGAAGTTTTTAAACAAATGGCTACTCCGCAAATTCAACAAAATTTGCAACAGTTCATGAGGTCCATTCAGCTCGGTCAAAATCAAAGGTTACAAACCTATTTCAAATATTATTCAAATTGCGACAGCTACTATGAAAATCTGGGACATAATTTTGGAACACAATTGTCGCAAGACGATAAGACAGCATTGAAAGCTTTCTTGGCAACAATGTGATGGAGTTTAATATGAAGATTCAATTTTTGGTAATCCCAGTTGCAATGATGTTTTCCCTCGGTGCAAATGCCGATTTGCAAGGGTACACAAAGCAAATGAAAAATGGTGGCTCCGTTAGTTTTGTGAAAAACCGAGCCATGACTGCCCTTGAATTCAGTCAAGCGCCATATCAGTCAAAACCTGATCCTTCTTGGCTTGAACGGAATTTCCCGTTGAGTAAACAAGAGCGTTTGAACATCACAGCTGCAGACTTAGACTTGATGACACAAGAAGAATTAGATCAGCTTTACATTCGAAGTCCTGCAGGGCCGATTCTTTCTGCACAATATCAAGGTTCTGTTTTGGTGAAAGATGGAATTATTCAAAATGCTAAGAACTTAATTTTGAAAGATTCCAAAATCGTCAATACCATGGAAAGATTTTGTCGTCGTTTTGGTAAAAGTGATTTGATTGAATGTCTTTCCGAAGTCGCTTGGAAAGGAAAGAAAATCTACCCTAGAAATGCAGACGGCTTGGTTGAATTACGAAACGCTGTTTCTGCTCCAGTGGCAGAAGCTGCGAAATATGCTCTTCTTCCTTTTTTCCAGACCTTGAACCCATCCAATTGGTTAGTCCAAAATACCGAGATGTTTGGTCTGTTGCCAAAATATATGATGTTCCCAGCAAAAGTTTATTGTGGACAGTCCTTGATCGATCATCGCAGGGAATCCATTGTGATTGATTATTCTTGGGGTGATCGCTTTACTCCATTTATCCGGGGAATAGATGACTTGGCAGGACGTGGATTTTTCAATATCCGTGATGAAATTCGTATGATTCGCCCGGGCTTGTATTTGGGCCGAGCCTATACAAATAAAATTTTCTTACTGAATTTTGTTTTGAGCAATTCAACACAGCTCGCGACATTTACAACAGCTACTGCTCCGATGAGCGAGGGTCAATGTTTCAGTGGAAAATTAACCAGGTAAGTTTAAAGCCGCTTGGTATCTTGAGTTGCGGAATTTTATTCGGTGCCTTCAGTATAGGCTTTGTCTTTTCCACGCTGCAGCCTGCTGGTATTGGTCAACAAAGCAGACAGCCCTATGCCCTTGCTGCTGCCGAACTGTCAGACCAGCAACTCGAGCAAGCTGAATGGTCTGTGTCCATTCAGGATTTCGAAAATTCCAATCCTCGGGGCAGATCTTATTTTGATTATGTCTTTTCAAAAATGCAAAATGGAAATCGTGTTTATGATGTTCCCTATCCCTTCAACCGAATCATCGACCGGTTAACAAATTATTTAGGTTATCCTACTAGTGACGAAAAAAATTCACCTCTTCTGCGAATGCTCTTTCCCATGGGTAGATCCTTGCAAAGAAATGCCGCTTTAGACAATGAAGACAACTATGATGAGAACTTGTTTTATCGATATCCCAGGGTGGTTGTTGGGGTTGCGCAAGAAAATCAAAGACCAACAGCGCTGAATTTAAAGGCCAGATTGTATTTGGGTTTCCATGAAAGATCGAAAGTTATTGAAGTCATTTCTTACAATGACATCGAGGGCAGATTTGAATATCAAGTGGTTCGTGATTATGAAAGTGGAAAAACACCAAAAGTATTTTATGCAAACCGACAGCTCTGTTTAAGCTGCCATCAGAATCAAACCCCGATTTTTTCTGTAGGGCCTTGGAACGAATCAAATGCTCACGCAAATGTCTTTCATAAAATTGAAGATAATATGAAATCTGAACTGGGTGAAAACAAGTGCGATACTTTAACTCAGAATTTTTGCTACCGACAAAGCACATCACCTGATGTAACTTCAGAGAAAGAATATTTTTATTTTGGCTCACCGACGCGAATTGATCTGAATATACCCAACACATTTGATAATCTCACTGATTTGGGAAACTATTTTCATGCTTTGCAAAAAAGTTGGCTGAATTTGTGCGGCGATATTCAGTGTCAACGATGGATTTTAAAATCAGTGATGAAATATGTGCTGAGCGGTCAAGATGGGATTTACAACGATGGTGATCATTTGCAAAGATTGCAAAGATTTGAGAATGATTTTCAACGCAAGTTTCCCTCTGGTTTAAAAATTCCAAGTCCCAACATTCCTAATCGCGATCCACAGAAGAGCAAAAATTTATCACAAGCCGAAGCTGAAGTTGCTGCTCAAGTGGTGGGGAAAAATCAAAACGCACAGCAAAGTTTGCAGGATCTTCTGCGGCAAAACGCTGTGGCGGGAGAATTTGAACCTTTGATGCCCAGGTCTGCCATTGAATTATGGAATAATACAGAAATGGATCAGAAACTTTCGAATCGAATGATCCGTGGCTTTGCTGAATTTTTTTCGAAACAAGATGGACTTCTATTAGATCGTTGGTTAGCAGGAAAATCCCATGGACAACCGGTTCATAAGCTAAAGAGCCAATGTCAAGTTTCCAAATTAAATGCTGAAACCTTCAGTGTTGTTTGTCCTCCGTCACCTGGTGGTCAGATCCTTTTGCAAAATGCGAGGATCGTAGTCAAAGATCAGCGAATTGTATCGGGTGGACTCGATAATTTAATTCTAATAGCGGCAAAATCGAACGGTGAGTTTTGTGATTTCCGCGTAGCTCAAACCATCGCAAATAGGGTGTCGGGATTGTCATGCCCGTCTATTGCAAAGGCTAGTTTCCGAGGACATTTGCAAGGCGATGAGTTGCATATCATTCCATATCGACAAGACGGAATGCACGCGCGCTTATTGCGCGGTAATTTAATTAAACAGATCATCATGAATATTCAATCTGGAGTGGTTGAAGTGTCCACCGTAAATGATATTGATTTATTGTTAAAAAAAGTGGATGAAATGCAATTTCTTGATCCCATCACTCGGAGAGTGGCGCTGCTTCCATTCAGTCGGAAACTTGTCATGGCATCTATTGCAAAATCTTTAGAAATTCCGGAATTAAATTTAGATGAAGACCAACAAATTGAAACTCTTGAAAAAAATCTAGATGAAGATGTCAAATCCGAAGGGCAAATACAAGCCCAAGTGAAAAGTCCTTTGAATGGACTGATGGAAAGCTGTGGAATGTGTCATTACAATTTCGAAGGAGTACCGCCGGCTTTTCTAGGCTTAAAACAAGCAGGAATTAATGATTTAGAAAAATGCGAAAGAATCAAAACCTGTGCAGCTCGAATTCTCTATCGAATCAAAATGCGAAATTGCAGTCCGCAAAAAATTGCTCAATTTCAAAAAAACCCAATGCCCTTGCCTATTTTTTTTCAAAGAGCCAAAGTCAAACCCCAATGGTGGCAAGAAACAATCGCACCACAATTAGTCAATCACTTAAAAGAAATGATCTCGGCCCAAGAACTCAATCAACATTTAATCTCCCAAGGCATCGACCAGTCAGCAGCTCAAAAAACAATTCAAGAACTGCTGAACTCTTCATGCCCAGAGGTCGATTACAACATTTATGAGAGTCTCCCAAGATGCAATTTCTCAAATGAACAAACAGTTTCTGAAAGCTGCCAAAACCTAGTCCCCAAATGGCAAAAACAAAAAAATGGAAAATAGGCGTCTAATCTAAACTCGATGACCGAAAAGCGAAAATCTCGGCTTCAGCACAATTGAGCTTTTCAAAGCTAAACCAAATTAAAATGCAGTTTTCCGCAAATAAGTAACAAGCCAAATGTAGGAGGGGACAAAAACAACACCCATGCCCAGCAAAGTGTAAAAAATAGGAGACGAGAAAAAAGCTATTAAAGGTAAATCAACTTGGTTATGCCAGTCCGTTCCAGATCCCGCATAGAAAAATCTTTTGTAGCCAGTGCCGTCCCAACCAAAAATAAGAACGATGGCCATGGCAGTATGAGCCCAAATGGTCTGCATTTTTGCTGCAAACATATTTCCAACTCGAATAAATTTTGCTGTGATATAAAAACCAAGAACGCCTTGGGTTATATTTGTAAGAGCAAACAATGCGGTTAACCAGGCGGGTATGGATAAATGATCTTTTGCTACAAACATCGTTTCCCAACCCGGAAAAGCCCAAAGAAGATATAGCCCACTCGGTGCAAACACGCAGGAAATCCAAAGCAGTGTTAATGTGAAAGCTGGGTTTTGCCAAAAGCTGTCTGCTTTTTTCAAAGTTTGTTGTGAGGCAAGTGCTAAACCTGCACTTAAACCATATGACCAAAAAATATCCACTTGCACCATTGCACACTCCTTGAAAATTCTATTACTATTTTAGAATGTCGCAGAGTCAATTCGTTTTCTAGGAGTAATTTATGGCGAATTTAAGGGATGTTTTTCATCAACAAAAGTTATTTTTTAGTTCGGAAAAGACTCGTGATCTTAGCTGTCGTCTTGAGCA
>JBKCTJ010000314.1:0-9692 GCA_046318875.1 Pseudobdellovibrionaceae bacterium
CCTACAGAGAGTCCTAACAAGAGCTCAAGATCACCATAGACATAAGAGCCATAATTGACTAAATGAGATTTATCCGTGGTTTGTCGAATCAGTGTTTTATCTTTGAGTTCGATGTCACCATAAAATGGGTACAGATCATCAATGGCTTTCACCATCACTAGCTTGGTTCCGTTTTTAGAGTTCAGCATTGCAAAAAATTCGTAGACTTCTGACTGCAGATATTCAGTAAGGTTTTCCTGCTTTATCTTTTTTTCTTCTTCATTTAATTCACGGCGCACAGAAACTGCAATGTCCGCTGAAAGATAACTTTTTGAACTGTCCTGAGTTTTTTTCTCGATAGATTTTTTGACGGACTCGACAGTCACTAGGCCCGCGAAGCCAAGACTTAAACTTAAAATAAGAAAAAAGAGAATTTGATTCGAACGTCGAAAATGCAACCAAGAAAGCTTGATCATTTCGCAACCAGCTGACCTTGAATCAATTCAAAAACCCTGTCACATCGTTTTGCAAGCTCGGGATTATGGGTCACAACAATGGTTGTGATTTTATTTTTCTTTACAACATCTAAAAATAAATCCATGACACTTGAACCTGTGGCCACATCTAAATTTCCACTGGGTTCGTCTGCTAACAAAACGGAAGGCTTTACAATTAAGGCGCGGGCTATGGCCACTCGTTGTGATTCTCCGCCGCTCAATTGTGAAGGAAAATGATTCATTCGATTTTGCAGTCCGACTTGTTCTAGCAATGTTTCAGCAGCTTTCAAATCGATGAATTTTCCTTGAATTTCCAAGGGAAGCAAAACATTTTCAAGAGCAGTTAAATGTTGGACCAGATGATACTGTTGAAACACCAAACTGACATGCTCTGCACGAAATTGAGTTAAGCTTTCTTCACTCATGATAGAAATATCTTTGCCCGCGATAAGAACTTTTCCAGAATCTGCGCGATCTAAACCAGACAGTAGAGATAAAAATGTGGACTTACCACTGCCAGACTGACCAATAACAGCGACAACTTCAGGCTTATCGATTTTCAAATTTAAGTTTTGGATGACTTGGATCTGTTCAACACCCTGAAGAAATGATTTGTTTAAATTTTCAACTGAAATGCTCATTTCATTTTTTCCCAACCGATAGATTTAAAAACGTGTTGTGCAATAATACCATGACCTTTTTCATTTGGATGAATTCCGTCGGGCAAATTAAACTGAGATTCACCAGCAACACCTTCCAACAGAAACGGAATAAAAAATAATTTATTTGCCTTTGCCAAATCCAAATAGATTTTTTCAAAATCTTTTTGATAATCTTTACCATAATTTGCAGGCATCAACATTCCAGCTAAAATCAAATTGATTTTAGCTGTTTGAATCAAATCAATCGCGTTTTGAAGATTTTTTTTGCTTTGTTCTGGCTTAAGGCCTCGCAAGCCGTCATTGGCTCCCAATGCCAACATAATCAAATCTGGTTTAGACTTCATGACCCACCGAATTCTGGAAAGAGCTGAGGCTGTTGTAGATCCGCTGATCCCCGAGTTCACAACTTCCCAGTTTAGTTTTGCATCTTTCAGCTTTTGTGCCAAAAGTGCGGGATAGGCTTTGTCCTGGGCGACTCCGTATCCTTCAGTTAAAGAATCACCAATGATTATCAATTTCTTAGCAGTAGTTTTATTTTCTAGGGAATATGCATTTGCGGTAAAAAAAATGAAAATCAGAATCAAACAGCGGCGCTGTAAAATCATCTGTTTAAAGATCTGCATCAATATCTGCATCAATATCTGTGACGACAAACTTTTCAATAGAGCTCTCTCCTTCAAGGATTCGAGAATTATCATGTGAATCCTTTCAGTGTCAGTCGAATTCTCTATTTGAGGCGTTTTGACAATGAAGTATAAAAATTTCTTTGTTTAGGTATTGTTAAGTCTATGTTTTCCCTCGGGAAAATTTTCCTGGACGTTGCATTTTTTGAGACAGACAGTTTACACTAATAGAGACAGGCGAGAGGTTAGAGGAGATTGAATGTATGGTGTGACCTCGATGAAATCCCTCGTGCTCAATTCGAGCTACGAGCCGATGAGGATCGTGAGTTGGCAAAAAGCACTGATCTTGTGGTTTCAAGACAAAGTTGAAGTCTTGGAATACCATACTGTTTTTGCAAGATCAGCTCGAAGCAGTTTCCAATTGCCCAGTGTGATGCGATTAAAAACATATGTCCGTCCCCGATCCGCAAGTGCAATTCGTTTCTGTCGGGAAAATGTTTACATTCGCGACGAGTACGTATGCCAGTACTGCGCAAAAAAAGAAGCTATTAAAAATTTAACTTTGGATCATGTTGTTCCTGCTTCAAAAAATGGAGCTCTTAGCTGGACGAACGTCGTTAGCGCTTGTCGTTCCTGCAATCAAAAAAAGGCAAATAGAACTCCTGCCCAAGCGAAAATGCCATTACTGAAAGAACCAAAAGCGCCGGCTTGGCTTCCCAATAATGATTTTCGTTGGGAAGGTGCGCCAGAACATTGGATGCAATACCTTCAGTTCAAAACCGGATAGCCTCTATGCATGCCGAAAACATGTTTTATTAAACCAGAAGAAACTTATCACCTAAGACAAACTGTCCTTCGCCCCGGAAGACCCTTGGAAGAATCGATGTTCGAAGGTGACTTTTCATCATCCACTTTCCACGTGGGAACATTCGATGTTGAAAAAATTCAAGTGGTTGCAACGCTCCACGAACACCTCCCACCACAGCCACTGTCGAAATTTCTCAATTTCTCGGGCCCCGTGAGTTCTTATCGATTGCGTGGAATGGCTGCGGATTTATCTGCAAGAAGAAAAGGATACGGCAAACAAACAATTCGGTTTGCAGAAGAGTTTTTGCGCAGCAAAAAAGTGGATCTTCTTTGGTTTAATGCAAGACAAGTTGCCTATCCATTTTATTCGAGTTTAGGTTATGAGTTTTTCGGTGATGAATTTGAGATGACACTCATTGGTCCACACAAAGTGATGTACAAGATTTTGAAATCTGTTAGCGTTAATAAGACTAACCTTTCATGATCGCCACACTTTCAATGAGGTCTTATGAGCACGGCCGCTCAAACTTTTCTAACGCATTTAATTAAAAAAGAGCTGACTCAAATCATCAGTGAAACCAACGGGATTCCAATTTATGACACCATTGTTTTACTGATGAGTTCGGATCTAAAAACAAGAAATGCAACTCTGTTTCAGCTCTTCGAAGAGTTTCATCACTTACTAGATCAATTTCAAACAAATCAAATTCGAATCACCACACTGTTGAAACATCCTGTTTCGTTAGGCTTAGCAGAATTTTTTAAACACTTTCCTTTGAAGTACCGCGAAGAACATATCCACTTAACTGGTGCGCTGACGGCAGATTTTATTTTTCCAAGACTGATGAAGCTTTTAGAAAGTCCAGAGAAAGCAATCTACGAAAAAAAGATCAAAGAAGTTTATGGCGATCAAGCCCTACCAATTAATTCTGTCGATGATGTGGACCGATTAATCCGTTTAAAAGAAAATGAAGGCTTTGGGACTTATTTGAATATTTTGTATCTTTCGAAATTGATTCTAGTATCCAAGGAAGCCCACGCTGAAGCTTCCTATCATTTAGCTTCAGAACTTTATAACAACTACAATGTTGGATTTATTCGTTTAAAATTTTCTTTGTCCCGATCGACATCCAGTTCATCAGAACAAATTCCTGGCAACGGTGAAGTTTCTTCCGATGATGTTGTTTTAGGATTGTTCGAAGGATTTCAAAAGTTTAAGCGCGAACACCCAGAATTTAATTTTGTCCTATCGCCGAGTTTCCGCAAAGAATCCCAGTTCTACGACCAAGATAAATTTAAAAACAGAAAAGCGCATTTTATGAGTCAGATTAATCAAATTACTTCCTTAATAGATCGTTATCCCCTGCTAACAAATTATATGACCGATGTTGATACCGTGGGTGATGAAAAGGAAATGTACCGCAAAGAACATTTCAATGAATTGAAGATGGGCTTTCGAAAACTTCAATATCGTGGATTTAAAATCAGATCCCATCATGGCGAAACATGGCATACTTTGAAAAAAGGAATTCAAGCTGTCGATAACGCCATGAACATTTGGCACGTGGATACTTTGGAACACGGAATCAGCTTAGGTATTAATCCCAATTTTTATTTTCACAGAATTTATCAAGAAGCGATTAAGAAAAACTTGCAATCAATTGCTATTCTACCAAAAGATGAGCTCTATTTTGAAATCAAAGAGCTTGATTGGGGAAATTCCATTGCGGTTTTAGACAAGCTGCTTGATGGCACTCCGTTAGATTACGAAGGGCAGACTCTTTTTTTAAAAGCCAAGTTTCACACAGCTCGAGAAGTCGAGCACTATCAGCATGATGTTTTAAATCGTCTGATTCAAAAAGAAGTGAATTTAGTTTCATTGCCATCATCGAACAACAAACTGACTGGTCAGTTTCAAGATCACAAAGATCACCCATTTTCTTGGTGGGAAAAAAAGAATGTTCAGTTGGGTGTGGGAACAGATAATTATGTGACATTAAATACCAATTTTATTCAGGAAATGATGATTATTTTATTTACTGACTGTAAAAATTTAAAAATAACAAAATTATTAATGGTGGTCACTGGAGAAAACAGACGACCATACATCAGTCACTTGCTCTGGACGATGAGAAAGAAAGAAGTCGTTTAATGGCTGATCCAAAACCTGAAAAAAAGAAATTGAACTGGACGGATGTTGGCAGATCACTGACTCAACCAAAAATTGCAGTGATGTTAGCGCTGGGATTTTCCTCTGGCTTACCTTTTATGTTGGTCGGGAATACTTTGGGATTTTGGTTGCGCGAAGGTGGGACAACTTTAACCACCATCGGATTTATGTCCTGGGTGGGCATGGCTTACTCATTTAAATTTATTTGGGCTCCCTTAGTTGACCGTGTGAAGCTTCCTTTGCTGGGAACATTATTTGGCCTGCGTCGTGGTTGGATGATTTTTTCTCAACTACTGATTGTAGCAGCCCTTTTTGGCATGTCGATTTTAAAACCTGAAGGCGGATTGATTTTATTTACTGCTTTAGCGGCAATTGCAGCTTTTGCTTCAGCGACCCAAGATATTGTCATTGATGCTTGGAGAATTGAGAGTGCTGATGCTGGCGAAGATATGGCCATGATGTCATCGGCTTATCAACTTGGATACCGGGCATCGCTGCTTGTGACGGACGCTTTGATTTTAATAATGGCAGCAAGTTTAGGCTGGCCAGTGTCCTATACCATTATGGCTTCGCTGATGACTATTGGAATTGCCGCTACTTTTTTCGCAGTTGAACCCCTACAAAGAAAAGTTACCGAAGCTGCACAAACAGTGTGGAATGCTCGGGGTATTTTTGATGCCATTGTTGGTCCGCTGATTGCGTTTTTTAAACAATACGGAACCAGTGCACTGTTAATTCTTGCAGCGGTTAGTTTTTACCGCCTTGCAGATTTTGTCATGGGTCCCATGGCAAATCCCTTTTATGCAGACTTAGGCATCAGCAAAGAGGCTGTCGGCAGCGTGCGGGGATCCATTGGCCTAATCACATCTTTAGCAGGAATTACTGCAGGTGGATTAAGTGCTTTGCGATTTGGGTTGGTAAGAACGCTTTTAGTGGGTGCTTTAATCGGACCACTTTCGAATTTGGCATTTTCCATTTTAGCTCTAACAGGCCCAAGCAATGAAGTCTTTGCGTTTGCTATGGCCGTTGATAATTTTTCCAATGGCTTTGCTGGCACGGCCCTGATTGGTTATATGTCGAGCTTAACGAGTCTGGGCTATACAGCAACTCAATACGCTTTATTGAGTTCTTTCTATACGCTATTTGGTAAATTCCTAAAAGGATTTTCTGGATCGGCTATTGATACTCTTTCCAATGGCCGTTCTTTAATGGAAGCATATGCTATCTTTTTTGCAGGGACCGCATTGATCGGGCTTCCAGCTTTGATATTTTGTTTACTCTTAGTGAAAAAACAAAATCAAACAGCGGCAACGCTAAATTAAAATTTGCGTGTTTCTCCGACTTCCATGACCAGAAATGCCTCTGGTGATAGTTGCTTTTTATCTTTGGCTTTTTGTAAATCGACGATAGGATCATCGATGCTTTCATCGGTCAGCGGAAAAGTCCCAAAATGCATTGCAATACTGGTTTTTGCCCCGATATCCAAATGACTTTGAACAGATTCTTCGGGATTGAGATGAGACTCTTTCATAAACCATCGTGGCTCGTAAGCCCCAATAGGAATCAGAGCAATTTCAGGAGCCGTGAGTCGCCTTTGGACTTCTGTGAAACATTGGCAATATCCGGAATCGCCAGCAAAGTAGATTTTTTTGCCAAGACCCTGAAAATAAAAACCACCCCAAAGCGCTTCTCGACGATCAAACATTCCACGAGCTGACCAGTGCTGAGCCGGAGTCAGTGTCACATCAACTCCTAGGATTTGGTGAGTCTGCCACCAATCCAGTTCGATGACTTTTTCATCTCCAAATTTTTCAAAGTATCTTTTGTTTCCCAGGGGAACGATAAAAACAGGATCAAATCTATGTTTCAAATCTTTAAGAGAAACCAAATCCATGTGATCATAATGATTATGGCTGACAACAACTAAATCGATTTTCGGGAGCTGTTCAATGGCAAGACCCGGTGGGCGAACTCGTTTGGGTCCAGCCCATTGCACTGGCGAAGCCCTTTGAGAAAATACGGGATCTGTCAGAATGTTTACCGTGCTCATTTGAATTAAAAATGTAGCGTGATTGATGAAGGTCAAAAAAGCTTCGCCATCTTTCACTTCGGTTGCTACTTGAGGCTTTGCAATATTACTGACGGAATCGGGCCAAGTTTTCTTATTGCTCGTGAGTTGCCATTTCAATAAAGCAGATAATGGTTTATCCAAATCCACACCGGGATTAAAAAACTGATACCCATCAAAGTGATCAGATTTTGGATATTGTCCATTCACAGAAGCGCAACTCCATAGAAACAAAACAGAAGATACAAGGAAACAAATTTGCAGTACTTTCATACCAAATGATGATATAAATTTACTGTTTTGTCCACTGTCCCGTTCCAGTAGCTTCGTGAATTTGGAAACGAACCGCGGTATTTGACAGATTTTTTTGCGAAAGTTCGTTTAAAAAATCGATTCGTTTTTTAGCTTCACTTGGAACCATCTGCTGAACCTTAGCATGAGTGTTGGTGAGCGGAATAGCCTGCATCGCTTTGATTTCAAGTTTTTGACTTTCCATATTTTTTCTGAAGTAAATTTTTGCCATAAGACCATAATCAGTGGGTATACCATTTTTTGTAATGTTGGCAGAGCCCGTCATTAAATAATTTCCCATGGAATAAAAAATCATTCGACCATTTACATTTTCTACGGGTCGCACCACATGGGGATGATGTCCAACAATTAAATCCACACTTCCATCGCGCAAGATTTCATTGAACTTTGCTTGCTGCCCCGAATTTAAGTCCGTCATTCGTTCAGTGCCCGTATGAATTGAAACGACACGCAAGTCCACGTTGGCTTCTCGCAATCTGCGCATGCCTGTATCAATGTGCTGTTGTTTATTGTAAGACAAAACACCGGGGCGATTAGAATCGGGATAGAAACTTGTATTTCCAAAAGCTAAAAATCCGATTCGATATCCTCGAATGGTTAAAATATTTGGTTCAGTCGCTTCATCGATGTTTTCGGCCATACCTGAATGACTCATGTTTGAGGATCTTTCAAACTGACGATAGAACATCAAAGATTGTTCAATTCCACGCTGACCGTAATCGTGAGAATGATTATTTGCAGATGAAAACAGATTAAATCCAATATCAATTAAATGCCGAAGGGCATTGGGATGAGTCTGAAAATTAAATGTTTTTTCTATAGGAACTAAATCTTCTTCTGTGATGACAGTTTCTATATTAGCGAAATTCACATCGGCACCTTGAATCAAAGGCAAAAGCCCGCGAGTATAATCTGAATAAGGAATCACTTCGTTTCCCTGTCTG
Source organism: Pseudobdellovibrionaceae bacterium (assembly GCA_046318875.1). Lineage (GTDB taxonomy): Bacteria > Bdellovibrionota > Bdellovibrionia > Bdellovibrionales > Bdellovibrionaceae > JBKCTJ01. The sequence continues at coordinate 8,063 of JBKCTJ010000314.1, forward strand.
ACCCCATCTGGTTCCGGCGCGCGAAGATGTTTGGTGAAATTCACATCTCCTCCAATAGTCATTATTAAGTCTGCTTGTTGGGAAAACCCAGGAAGCGTCAAAAATACTGTCATCACAGCAAATGCTGATTTTATCATGAGGCTGCCTTTCAAAAAACGTGCTTTTTAAAGAGTACGATTCGTAGAAGCACGTTGAGATCCATAGCCTACTGGAATAATGAGCATTTGAAGTGTCGAAGCCCTAAACAAGTGTCAAAACTAGTTCAACAGTCGTGAGGCCTCCTTTAGGGGACTGTTTATCTTCAATAAGTGCTAAATAGGCACAAACTATGAGCTGAGTTGCAAAGACTAGGATTTAGCAGCATATTGATAAAATCCAAAAAGGACAGCATATGAAATGGATGGTTACAGCTTTTGAACCCTTTGCTGGAGCAGCGACAAATTCTTCATTAATGATTGCAAAAAAATTGTCCCAGATGGATTGGGATAATCATATCGATTTTGCTTATCCTTTAAAAGTTAGCTATGCAGATGCCTGGAGAGAGCTGGAAAAAAAGTTAACCACAAATAATTCTTACGATGGCATTCTTTGCCTAGGTCAAGCCGAGAACAGAAAAAAAATTTCCTTTGAACGGCTTGCTTTGAATTGGATTGATGCTTCACTGCCAGACAACCAAGGAATAAAAATTCAAAATCAAAGGATCAATGCTGGTCCTGATATTCTTTGGAGTACAATTCCTTGGGAAAAATTCGATTTACCCCACAATTGTGAGAGGTCCTACAGTGCTGGAACTTTTGTTTGCAATCACTTGATGTATTCTCTCTTGCAATGGGCGCAGCCACAGAAAAAACTTGCAGGTTTTGTTCACATTCCTTTAGTTCATGGCCAAAAAAATGACTTTCCTGAAAAAGAATTAAATCCACAGGATGAAATCACTTACTCCTTAGTCCAGGCCCTCGATTTTCTTATTCGCTTGAAATAAATCACCCAAGTCACTTGACTAAGGTCCAGGTCATTTTCCAAAAATTGATTCTGTTCCTAGACTATCGTCTGTAAAACCCGACCTAAATCCAGTTGGAACCTAGACTTAAATCTGGTTTGTTTAGGACCATGGTCTAGTTTTGAAGACACAGACTTTAGTCTTCACAGACCAGACCGAAAGGATAGTTGCAAACAAGACAAGAGTCGGGATCGATGGGCGAAACTGACAAAGGTCAAATAATAACAATAGCTGGTGTGCTGAGCGAGTCGGTCGCAAGGCAATAACAACCCAGCGCAACTAATGGGGGTCCCAGATGGGAATGAGAATTTCTACGAATCTGTCCGCAATACAAGCCAATAGGAACTTGGTTTTCTCGCAAAGGGAAATCCAAAAGTCCAGTGCTCAGTTGGCTTCTGGTTCACGAATCACTAAGTCGGCTGATGATGCTGCTGGTTTAGCGATCAGTGAAAACTTAAAATCACAAATGAGAAGCTACACTCAAGCGGGAAGAAACGCCGGCGATGGTGTATCGATGATTCAAACTGCTGAAGGTGGCTTAAATGAAATTTCAAACATGGTCACCCGTCTTCGAGAATTAGGGATACAGGCGGGTTCAGATACAGTTTCAGACAAAGAACGAGTTATGGT
>JBKCTJ010000315.1:0-13578 GCA_046318875.1 Pseudobdellovibrionaceae bacterium
GAATAGGTGGCAGGCTTGATCGGAGCAGGCATGGCTTGCGCCCCCTCGGATCAAACCATCTTAGCAAAAGCGTCCCCATCTCAGACGAGGGGTAAATCCTGGGGACGATGCGATAAATGTGTACGGCGGAAGCTTGAGAAATGGAGTTACTCTCGTGCCAAAATACGAACTTCATGATCGCCCATGTAAACGCAGCCCGTGATCGACAACCGTTCACAAAAATGTTTTGATCACTACCATGCCATCCGTATTTACGAAGATCATTTCTGGACAGATTCCCTCGTGCAAGGTGCACGAGGACCAATGGACTTTTGCTTTCTTGACGAAGGATGCAATTCACCTTGGCCATACGTTTCAACTTGCGACGGTCCACGGGCTGGCATTGGTGCTGGCGCCACTGACGGCATCCCGACATGATCCAGGATTTTTTTGATCACCTTCGGATCCTCGATCGCTGAGATGATTTTCACTTTCCCGCCGCACAGGTTGCAAGTTTCAATGTCTATCCCAAATATTCGTTTTAACCACCGTGCCCAGCTGATGCGTGTTTTTTTCTTTTGCTCAGCCAGAGCTCCGGTTGGAGTTTGATTTTGGACATGCTCAAGCTTTGGTGGCTCAGCCTTCACGGAGACGATCATTTTTCTGAACTTGTAATGTGGTGCTAAAGCTCCGTGGAATCTTGTCTAACTGTGTGATCAAGAATTAAGATCTTTTTAGTTCAGGTTTAGAGTTTCATCCAACTGAATATTCGATTTGATTTAATAAAAATTTAACAAAAAGCAGTCCATGAGCTTCAAATACACCAGTTTTGTTTTCGTTTCCGATTTTAGTGAGTGACAGTAAAAATCCAAGATAAAGCAGACTAAACAGTACACACATGTAAACAAAAACTGTAAAATTTTTGGTTTATTTACAATGCGGCTCTTCATAAAATAATACTCTTTTTTTTTTAACACTTCAGATGTTGCAACAATTGTAAAATTAATTTGTTTCGGTTAATTCGATTTCAACAAAAGATTTGCTATTTTTTTTAGATTCCTTCTTTGCCACAACTCTAAACTGAGTCAAAGGTCGAACTAAAATTTCCTGTTCTTGAGGTCTCGTAGAAATTTCTTGAATCAGCACGCCCGAGCCGTTTAAGTGAATTTTCAATTCAACATGGCAGGGCTGAATCCATTGTTCGACATAGTCTGGATCGGTTCCAATGCTTGTGCAGCCTCACATAAATGTGCTTATTTAATTTTGAGTTTTTGGCAAAACTGACTAGGGTTAAGGATCTCGATGCCCTTGACTCTTTTGGTCTTCAATAAGTCCTTATCTCCAGTCACTATAAATGTGGCTTGACCTGTTGTCGCTAGCTCCAACAGGAAGTGGTCATTCTCATCGGAAAATACAACCTCATCTATTGGCTGAGGTAAAACCATAAGAGCTTGGTTAAAGAGGGTTCCAAGAAGCATCCGCCGTGCTCTATCAAGTTTTATAAACTTTGAGCGATTGAAAACAGAATTGATTTCTTGTCGAAGCTCAGTACTCATAACGGCAACAAATTCGCCTGTGATCCAAGCATGAATTATTTTTTGTGGTGTGCCGCCAGCGGTCAGAGCGCTAATAACCACGTTGGTATCAACGACGACCCGTTTTACGCTCACGACGTACTTCCTTTTGAGTTTTTAACGCTGCATTCATAGCAGCCTTTGAAGTCACCTTAGCATCGGCCTTAATTTCCGCAAGTGTTGCTAAGGCGTCCTTTTGCTCTTTAGAAAAAGTCTTACAAAGCTCCTGAACCCCACGACGGATCAATTCAGCCATCGAGACACTCTGAATAAATGAGATCCTTTTAAGAGTTTGTACCTCAGTGTCTTCCAGATAAACTGTAGTTCTTTTAAGCATGCTAGCCTCCAACGGACTAGTAACATAATGCCATATATATGCTTATATGTCAAATATCGTAAATGTTATTGTTGGGCTTAGTCTTATTTTGAGACAAACAGAGCCAAGAGAACTCTTGATTTGTGGTTCCCACGGAGCAAGTATTCGTAATGGGAACCACCACAGGAACCAGAATCGAATCATCGTGGAACCAGCAATTTGAAAATCGGGAACAAGAATCTTGTTCAAGTATATTGAGCGTTTAAATCTCAAGCAGCCCACAAAACAGCTTCAGTTTTAAATTCGCAGACTTCTCTCCGCCACTTCGGATTTTCCTTCCAATTTGACAACCGAGCGAATGGACTTCGTAAGTGATATGGAAGAGTTAGCAACTAGGGTTGGGTTCAAAGAGACCTTTTTCAAGTATTCAAGTCGATCTTCACAGTTGATAGATTTGGGTTCTACTCCAAAGACTGCCGCAGTATTTACGTCATAAGGCCGTGAAAAATCTTCCGGTCAGACCTGCTATGCCATTATCATTCTTTAGTAAAATCGGATAGTTAAAAATTTTTAGCTTTGATCATGGTCGAGCTTCAGAAAAGACACGCGTGTTTTTGTTTGCTATTTATTACACTGTTCGGTATAGTGTGCATATTTTGGGGGGCGACATGATCCGCAGCTTTGGCAATAGGAGCGCTCAAGACATTTGGGAAACAAACAGCTCAAAGTCGTTGCCAAGAGAATTATGGATCAGAGCTAAGGCCCTTTTAACCATCATGCACGGAACAACAGAACTGAATGATTTAAAATTAAAAGGGCAACCGCCGAACATTCGGCTTCACAAGCTTAAGGGTGATAGAAAAGAAGATTGGAGCGTTACCATTAAACTTCCTTGGTGTATCACTTTTAAGTTTAAAGGCCGTGAATTTACGGATGTAAAAATTGAAAATTATCATTGAGAGGCATTTATGATTAAGAATCCAAAACCAATGCACCCCGGAGTTGTTCTAAATGAAGTCTATATGCAAGAGATGGGGCTAAATCAGTCGCAGCTGGCGGAAAAATGTGCTTGCTCCCCAAGGAAAATTAATGAAATTGTTAACGGTAAGCGTGGGATTTCCCCTGATTTTGCTCTCGTGCTTGAAAAGGTTCTTGGGACAACAGCTGAAATGTGGGTTCGAATTCAGGCTGAATACGACCTTTGGATCGCGCGAAAACGAGCAGCGTAGTGGCAAAGAAAAAAATCAAAAAGAAAACACAACCGTTCGAGATCATCCACTGCGCGTCCCTATAAGTAAAAAAAATCCCACAGGTATGACAATACGTGATCAACATATTCGCCGATTGCCGGGCACTTACTTAAAGCGTGAAGAGATCAACGAAATTTTTAAGAATTATAAAAGAAGAGGAATTCTCTTTCCAACCGCAGAAAAAATTCCGAAGCCTAAAAATGCAGATGACTACGATGAGCTTATTGCAGTCTGGGTGGATTATTTCAATGGTAAATTGAAAACTGAACCACCACTTGACCCAGATGTTTTCAAGGCTCTTTTGGCAAATAAATCAACATTTCGTCATCATCCCCCAGAAAATAAAACTGCTTTTGGCATAGCCCAAATCACTAAGGAAACATGGTCTATTCTCCAAAACCCTAAGGGCGAGGCAACTGAGTTTATCTTTAGTGACATCCGACAAAAGGATTTGAAAGAACCCAGCATTGCTATTCCTCGGGGCGTTCGTTGGCTTATTGAAGAGCAAAACCCAATACAAAGACAAAGCACTAGAAAGCTACAGGTACTATTATGAACTACTTAAAAGTAAATAAGAGCATAATTGGAATTTCCACTATCTTAATAACTGTTGCAGGCTGTTCAACGTCTTCATTCAAAATTTTGAATCAAGAAAAATCATCCGTTGAAGTTTTGGTTACTCCAGATCGAGTCATTCTCGAATGTGAACGAGTTGAAACGGATGATCGAGGTGTCGTCGCTGGCTTTATGATGCACGTATTAGATGAGGAAAAAACAAGCTTTACGCTAGTTCAAACTAATACCCTGGACAAAGAAAGCTGCGACCATAGGGTCAAAAAAATCCAAAGAATTTTGAAAAATGGCAATCAGATTTACTTAGTTGGGATAGGAGATTTTCGTAAGCCCAGAAAAATAGGTTTGCGTAAGCAGGTTTTTCCCGGACTTGGTGAGGTTGAGGACAATGGCCGCTCTCTTCAATTTATTGCTATAAGAAATGAGCATGATCAATGCTTTGGAGCTTTTTCCGCAGAAGAAAAACCTTGCCCACCAGAGCCATTTCCAACAAAAAACTGACGGCATTGCCTGAATTGTTTTTTGTGGCTTTAATTTCTGCAAGTGTTACCAAGGCGCCCTTTTGCTCTTTAGAAAAGGTCTTAAAAAGCTCTTGGCCGAAGTTAAAATCAAGATCTAGCATATGATTGTTCACCGACAATCAAAGTTACGCTACCCTAAAAAGAGAGATGATCCAATCCCAAGTCACTTCAACACGAGGAAGGTTTCTCGCAACCCTTGGAGCTGCCAAAAAGATCTTTAAATGCGGGTTACTCCACCCTTTAACGTCCAAAGGTGACAGGGTCTTTAGGTAAGTGCCAAAAACCTCTGGAATCAGCACAGCTCCCGCTCCTTCTTCAGCAGCCTTGAGACAAGTCGCTAATCTATCGCTACTCAACCGAAACTGATTTTTTTTCAACTGAGGGAACCGTTTTAGTAAAAACTCAATTTCCCGCTCATGGCATACGATCTTAAGATCCTCTATTCGTACTTGGCTCATTGAAATACTGACATGAGGGCTGCAAAAAAATTTTAAAGGTGACTCCATGATTTTTACGCTCACCACGTCACCTTTGGGCCTTTCTCCAATTTTAATAGCAACATCAAATTGAAGTTGGTCGATATCTCCACTATCCCTTGCAGAAGTCACCCGAAGGCTAAGGTGAGGGTGCTGAGCCAGAAAGTCTGGTGCGTGGATAGCTAACATGCGATCCGCAATAGAGCTTACACAAGAAACATGGACTTCACCTTCAACTTCGCTCTTTTTTTCCTCTCCTGCATGATTAGCCATTTGCACCATGCTCTCCACTTTTTCTGCCCAGGGCAGAAGTTCATTCACAAAAGAGGATGGCTCAAGCCCATATCGATATCTAGTAAAAAGGCGTCGACCAAGTCGGTCCTCGAGAGAGGAGAGTTGTCGAGACAAAGTGGATTGTTCGACTCCAGTTTGGCGAGCAGCCCTAGAGATCGACTTTGATCGAGTAATCAATAATAGCAAGGCGAGATCGGGAGCTGAAATTGACATTTTTAAATCGACTCACATTTCCAAGCTAGCGAAACTGTTAGAGTACCAGCTTTGTTTAATATATAAAATATCATGATGTAGATTCAATTTAGATTTTGTGTACCAAAAGAATTTGAATTGATTAGTTTGATCGAGTCAATTGTCATTTGATGACAATACTGTTAAAAGTGTTTGCAACACTTGGATTTCCCTGATCTATGTCTGAAGTTGGAGTTACACCTACCCAGACTGGGTAGTCAGGTTTCTCATATTCCATTTGGAGCTTCATAACCCTTGTTCTTACGAAAGTCCTGCACGCCTTTTTTATGGAAATATTCTACGCAGCCATTTCTCAGAAACCATTTCTAATGCAAAAAAACATGGCATATATGTTCACATTCCTACTTATTTTTTTTATCAAGGTGGCGAACAATGACTGAGGGAGGAACTCAATGATTAAATCATCAAAATTTAAGAGGACAGTAGTTTTAAGTTTGTTTTTGCTTACGGGTCACACGGGCTTCACAGCGGAGACCACCATTGGCGCTGACTTGATTCAGCCTTTCATTCTGGGTGGCTGGAACCTGAATGGATACCATTACTTCGATAATGGACTTGTGATTGGTTGGTCGCATGGTGATAACTTGAAATTTTCATATGAGGATTCATTTGCAACTCCTCAAATCAAAGACTCTAAAGCAGAAGTATTTACTGACTGGTCGACGGGGCCTGAAATTGGTTATCGATTTGGAAAAAATTGGGATGCAAGAGTTGATTTCAAAGCGCATTATAATCGTCTTTCATTTGAGTCTAATCCGAAAACGTTGAGTTACACAGTCTACACTGTAGGTCCAAGTCTGTTCTATAACTGGTACCCATTTACTCAAGATACTAAAGGATTTGTGGTCCAATTATCCACTCGATATTGGTTTAATGCTGGAGATGATCTTGACGATAACAACTTTACCTACACGGATAAGGACGGGAAGACTAAAACTCATGATCCACAGAATTATTGGGATGGCTCGCTTGGTGGGTTTGGAGTAAACATTGCTGTCGGATATACGTTCTAAGGTAGATTGAGTGTTGGTACACTATCTTTGCAACTGCGACAGGTAGTTCGAGGTTTCGTCGCTGGCTTTCTGATCCGAATAAAATTCTTACTTTGATGAATTTTGTGAGCTAAATTCAGGAGCCATGCTGATCAACCTTGAACCCATCATTTAAAATAAAAATTATCGGTTTTTATACGCAGATCAGTGTGGAGCCGTTGTGATTTTGGCCGCATTTTTTTGTTTAGCCTTAGCCGGGGGCATTGAAATGCTCAGTTATATGTCCGGTCCCATGATTGGCAACGCACGAGCGGGCTTTGTGGCTTCAATTTCGAAGCAATACGTATCGATTCTGTCGGGTGGTATTTTGTGCGTGATTTTCGTGGGATTATCGATATATTTCTTACCACAATTCTGGAGCTATCGTCGTGACACAAAATCTGCATGATCTCATTCAAATCCCTGAAGCTTCTCGAGACCACAACTGGGAAGAAAAATTTTTTTTTGAATTTGCAAAATCCAACGTGGAAGTGGCAAACGATTCCCCGCAGACAGGTCCAGATGGATGGCCTTATTTAATTTTGCAAACAGGGGATCAGTCAGAAGAGCCAGCGCAAAAAATTATTCAATGGGCAGCAGAACGGGGCATTGGTTTGGTTCTGAACCCAACAAAAGAATATCCAGATTATGTGTTTACTTATGGAATGCTTTGGAATTTCAGAAAAACTGGACGTTTTCTTTCTGCACAAATGCCAAAGATGACAAACTTATCCAAGTTTGAAGTGAATACCGAAAAAGGTTTCTATAGCGGTCATCCCACGGAAGACTATTTTCCAGATTATGCGCGCAAGGTCCTGCGGGACTTTTTTGCCGATCAAAAAATCAAAGATGTTAAAATATTGTTAATCAGCAGTGATAATAAAAATTTTGATTTGGTTTTCTCGTTGGAATCTTTAGGTGTGCCTCCAACCCTTGAACATCAAGGGATTTTGGAAGCCATCAGTTGGTTTATGCCACCCCATTATTCTTTGGCATTGATGAGTGAAAAAGGGCTGCCGCCTTTTGCTTTACTGTAAAAACTGGGCTTGTGTTTAGGCATGATCCTTTGGAAAATAAAGGCAATTGTCCTGCACCCGGAGCCACATCATGCTTACTTTAAGACACCGATTCGTTTGTTCCTTTGCTTTGGTCTGTTTTCTTTTCATCAGTTTTGGTTGCTCACAAAATTCCGATTCTAAGGATTCGGCAGGAAATCCTTCGGAGCCCAGTCCGAATGAGCCAGCAGGTTTAAGAGATGACGATGATCAAAGCCTAAGTCCGCGTCCGGATCCTGAGACTCCTGTACAGTCGACTTATTTTATCGCTCAATTCGAAGACCAAAAACATAATCTCGATAAAAATGTAAGATTTATTGTAACAGGCCAGGGCGTAAAGCTTGGAACCTTGTTTCAAGAAGCTGCCGTCAGCAAAGCACGACGAATCAAAGAACTCTATCCCAAGGATCAAATCCTTTTTGTTTTTTATAATGAAGCTACGGGAAAATCCCAGTCCCAAGCTGCTTATCAAATGAAAAAATTGAAAGATTGGGGGCTTAAAAATGTTGAAAAATCCGGTGCTGCGCTGACTACCCAAGCTTTGCTGGATTTGATGAAAAATTATCGTGAAATTCGATCCCTAGATATCTACTCCCATGCTAATTACGACTACTTGGTATTGTCGGAACAAGGACATTTTTACGATTCTTACGATCTTTTATTGCTTAAAAATAAATTTTCTGCTGATGCAACTGTTCAGCTTCATGGGTGCAACACAGGATGGAATGTTGCTCCAGCGCTTGCGAAAATGTGGAAAGTCCCAGTAGCAGGTTCTTTGACTTCCACTAATTTTGAACATTTACATTCCAACGGAAATTTTTATTTCAATGACGATCTATTTAAACCCACCGGAGCTTGGGCTACAGAAAATAATCTTTCTTTCGATCAAAAAACTCGCTGTCAAAATGGCGGATGCTTGCGGATGCGACCTGATAATCGGCCTTATGAAGGAATTCATGGTAAGTTGAAATCGGGTTTGCCTTTTTACAAATATTTCTGTGGAGGGTTATTACAATCCGAGTGTGATCAGCGAAAGGCCATGGCCCTTTTGGAATTCATCGATTTGGTTCCAACAAAAGATTTAAGATTAGAATCCAGACAAATTCAGTCGGCCCAGAATTTTCTTTGCCCCATTCATAAATCGAAAAGTCTGCGTGAAGATTGCCGCAAAGCTTTGATTCTAGCAGAGTCTTCGGCAGATCACACTTATTCGCCTTTTGCGGGTATTGCCCTTCATTGCAATAATGAAGGCTGTGAAGAAAATAAACATTCAAAATCCACAGCCTTTGTTGATGAATATTTTAGTTATTTAAATGGGATCCACTACAAAACATGGTAGGAAAACACGAATACCATGATGACAAGAATAACGTTGGTAGCTTCGCGTGAAATCACCGGGCTTTCTTTTTGGAAAGAAATTTTTCTAATCCAGCTCGCCTGGTTGCGGAAGTAAATCCATCAGACATTCGCGCCAATACAAGGGAGCTTCATCTGTGTAATCAACTGCAATGTAGTAACCTTGTTTACCCAAAAGTTTCGTCCGAGTAATGACTCCTGATAACTCAAGATTCATTTCTTCTAGTTTTAGAAAAACTCGCTGTCCAATAAGGCTATCAATATTTAAATTATTTCTAAGTACAGTGGGGATCAGGGATTCTCTGCGGAAGTGAAGCAGCAATCCGTTAGCTGAGGCTTCGATGACGTCGCAGTCTTTGGCAATTTTTGTCAAATCATCTAAAGATGCAATCGATGACACGTGCAGTGGTGAAATACTTTTTCTTTCGAAACCGCGCTTATTGTTGTATTTGTCAGCCATGATTTACCCTCTGTCTTAAATTCTGTATTGAATACTTGTTCGGTGCTTCAGGACGAAAGTTAAGACCCAGACACAAAATATTTTTGCGAACGGCAATTCAATGCAGATAAAAAAGATATTTTTTTAGATGTCTCATCTTGAGAATACCTTTCAAAAATCACTTAAGTTTTTGAAACTTTACTCCTCACTACCACTGAACAGGTGCACCAGCTGCGACGCTCATCATCTTTTCCAATGACAGCGCTGCTTTTTGACGGAGACCTTCTTCAAGCTGAATTTCAGGTCGTTCTGTTTCCAGGGCCTGAAGAATTTTTTCTAAAGTATTCATTTTCATATAGGGACAATCGTTACAAGCACAGCCAGCATCCAATGTTGGGGCTTGAATCAATTCGATATCGGGCCGCGTTTTCTTCATCTGGTGAAAAATCCCAGTTTCTGTTGCAACAATAAACTTTTTGGCAGGATTTTTTTGAACTTCTTCAAGTAGTCTTGATGTTGAACCAACAACATCAGCAAAAGCCAAAACGCTTTCATCGCATTCGGGATGAGCAATCACGACAGCATCTGGATTTTGCAAAATCAATTCGTGTAGGCGTTTGGCATTAAATAAAACATGAACTTCACAAGCGCCTGGCCACAATTCAAAAGGGCGTCCTATTTTTTTTGATAACCAGCGTCCCAAGTGTTGATCTGGGCCAAATAATATCTGTCTATCTTGAGGAATCGAGCGAACAATTTTTTCTGCATTCGATGAAGTGATGATGACATCTGATATAGATTTCACTTCAGCGCTTGAATTAATATAGGTGACCACAACAGGGTTTGGAAATTGGCCTTTCCATTTTACATAATCTTTGTAAGGAGATCCTTTAACCAGGGAGCAGCCGGCATTGATATCGGGAACTAAAACTTTCTTCGTAGGATTTAAAATCTTCACGCTTTCTGCCATAAAGACCACGCCCGCTAAAAGAATTAAATCAGCTTTCGACTTTTGACCCATTTGAGCTAAATAATAACTGTCGCCCACATGGTCGGCGATATCCTGAATAGCACCGTCCTCGTAGTAATGGGCTAAGATTACAGCGTTTTTTCTTTTTTTAATTTCTAAAATTTGATCGACGATTTTTTTCATGCTTTTCAAAAGCAAAGCTTTATAAAAGCTCGCCACCCTTTAGAATATGAACAATGTTTTTAGTCACAGTATTGAAGGATTCAAAAACACCTTCGCCCCGAGATGCAGAGGTTTCAAAATCAGGCGCATTGTATGGGTTTAAAAGATTTCGCATTTCCTGAATAGGTGCCAGATTTGGTAAATCCCTTTTGTTGTATTGAATCACCAGTGGAATTTCCGCCAGATTGTAACCAGATTGTTCCAGGTTCTTTTCTAGATTTTTCAAAGCATTCAAATTTTCATCGCTTCGTTCTTTCTGAGAATCAGCCACAAAGATGACGCCGTCGACACTTTTTAAAATAAAACGCCTGGAAGCATCGTAAACAATTTGTCCGGGAACGCTGTATAAATGAATTCGTGTTTTGTATCCACGAGTATCAAAATTTCCAATGGGTAAAAAATCCAACAACAAGGTTCGTTCAATGTCGGTGTTTAACTCCGTCATTTGTCCTTGTTGGTCTTTGTTCAAATGTTGATAGATCCAACGAATATTCGTCGTTTTACCGCTGAGTGATGGGCCGTAGTAGACTACTTTCAGATGAATAATTTTTGCATTGTGATTGATAAATGCCATCAGCTTTAATTCTGCTCGATTTCCAAACGATTTTCAAGGGCTCTTCCCATCGTTCGGTCATCGATAAAGTCAATATCGCTGCCCATGGGAATTCCTTGGGCAATTCTAGAAATTTTAATCCCTAAGTTTTGAAACTTTCGAGTGATGTACAATACCGTCGTATCGCCTTCCAGATCTGAATCTAAGGCCAAGATCAGCTCTTTGATAGGTTGAGCTGTCAGCTGGCTTTGTTTCACGCGTTCTAAAAGTTGCTGAATTTTCAGATCTTCAGGTCGGACTCCTTCCAGCGGAGCAATGGAACCATGAAGCACGTGATATCTTCCACGAAATGCTCCGGAGGCTTCAATGCGCATAATATCTGAAGGCTCTTCCACAACACAGACTAATTCATCAGAACGGTGGCCGTCCTGACAGAATTTGCAAATATCAGCGTCTGTAAAATTATAGCAAGCTGGGCATTCATGAACTTCTGCTTTGACTCGCATCAAAGCTTCTTGCATGCGCTCAACGTAATCATCTTTGGATTTCAAGATATAATAGGCCAATCGTTGAGCTGTCTTCGGTCCAATGCCTGGAAGACGACTCAATTCGTGAACTAATTTTTCAAGAGATGATATTTTTAACATAAAGTTAGAACATTCCGGGAATGCCCATGCCTCCGGTAATTTTAGCCATTTCTTTTTCAGAATATTCTTTGGCTTTTTTAATCGCGTCGTTGGATGCCGTCACAACCATATCTTGCATCATTTCTGCGTCACCGGCTTTGATGACTTCATGGTCAATAGCAACGGATAATAACAGATGTTCTCCGCTGACTTTGACTTTCACAGCGCCGCCGCCCGAAGTGCCTTCGAATTCCATTTTGGCAATTTCTTCTTGTGCTTTTTTCATTTTCAATTGCATTTGGTTGGCTTGTTTCATCAACTGCGCCATACCGCCTGACATTCCTGGCATACCCTTCATACGATGAACTCCTATTTTTTGAGCTGTTCTGGTTTCAGATCTGGCTTTTTTAAATCAGAAATTTTTTCAATTTTCACATTAAAAATACGCTGAGCTGCTTTCACTGTAGGATGTTCTTCAACTTTTTGTCGAATAACTTCTTCATCTGTCAGCTTTTTTTTTTGAGCCAAAGTGATGGCCGAATCTCCTGAAGATTTATCAGCACTGATTTTTGTGCTAGGCGACACGGCATCTCCCGTATTTAAAACAAATTCAAATGTAAACCCAGCACCCCAAACCACATCAATAAACTTTTGAATCAGCTGCTTTGTCGCGGGATCACTGAGCTGGCTCTGTAAAAAACCCAAATGGGCAGGAAATTGGAATAAAAGCCGACGCTGATCTTCTTTTAAAAAGGAAATTCCTTCGACTTTGGCAGCAAGCCTTGGATCTTCGCTTCGAATGCGATCGATGCATTCCAACCATCGACCTAAGTGAGTATCCACTTTATTTGTTTCTTTGACCAAAGCAGCTTCTTGAGTCAGCACGGAACTGGGCGATGTCGCGGCAGTCGTCGATGTTTTCTGTGATGTGTTCGATTGAGATGGAGTTAATTTTGGATTTTGATTTTGCGTTTTTATCTGCTGCGGTGACGGCGACGCAGTTTGTCCAGTCGAAGCAACAGGCCCACTTTGCAACATCGTTTTCAAATCCATCATCGAAGGTGCCGACGCCATTCGCAATAAACAAATTTCCATCACCAAGCGACTATCCGGTGCAGCAGAAATATCAGCTTGGGATTTCATCGCCATATCAAAAATCAAATGGCAGTCCGTTTCCGTAATAGTCTTTGAAATGTCTTTGTAAAATTGAACTTCATTATCAGGAACATCTAAAATCGATGAAAGCTGATCTGGGCTAATTAAATAAAATAAACAATTGCGAACCATTTCTAGTAACTCAGCGATCAAAATTTCAGGTTCTACACCCATTTGGTTCATTCGAGTGATCAATTCCAAAATGCCCTTGGAGTCTCGGTGAAAAATGCGAACTAAAATATCTTGCAATAAAACTCGGTCAGTCAGGGCTAAAATGCGGACCACTGATTCTGTAGATAATTTTCCTGAAGCAAATGAAATGACTTGATCAAACAAACTTTGACTATCTCGCATAGAGCCGTCGGCCTGGCGGGCAATGAGCCACAGGGCTTCGTCATCAGCTTCCAAATTTTCTGCATCACAAATTTTCCGCAAATGAGCGGAAATAACTTTGGTAGAAATCCGCCGAAAATCAAAACGCTGACAGCGCGATAAAATGGTTTGCGGAATCTTATGAGCTTCCGTCGTAGCCATCATAAAAATCACGTGGGGTGGTGGTTCTTCCAAAGTTTTTAACAAAGCGTTGAAAGCACTGCCAGATAACATGTGAACTTCATCGATGATGTAGATTTTGTATTTGCCAAAAGAAGGCATAAAGCTGACGGAATCCCGAAGCTCACGAATGGAATCAACACCATTGTTGCTGGCTCCATCAATTTCAATGACGTCTAAACTTGTTCCACGAGAAATATCCTCGCAAGAATGGCAATGATTGCATGGGACAAAATCCACAGCGTTAGGGCACCGTAAACTTTTTGCTAAAATGCGCGCAGTAGAAGTTTTTCCAGTACCACGTGGCCCAGTAAATAAAAATGCATGAGTGACGCGATTGTTTTTTAAAGCATTTAACAGAGTTTGGCTGATATGAGGCTGACC
>JBKCTJ010000316.1:0-38312 GCA_046318875.1 Pseudobdellovibrionaceae bacterium
TTTCGTATTTGTCAAAGCGTTGATGGCCTCTTGAGTCAGTGCTTCGATGATACGTTCCTTTTCGTTCAGATCTTCTAGCTCATTCCGAACGGGATCGATTACTTTTTCAATTAATCCGTCGTCATTTGGTCGAGACATAACGGCTTGATATGCTTCTTTCAGCGGAACGACTTTGCCATCGGATGCTCGTTTAGATTCTTTGACTTTTTGTTGCACAAGTTGAGTCATCGAATCCAAGTCTTTGAGGGCCAATTGATGATAAGTAAACAAAAGACCGGCAAAAGAAGTCGAAGCAAAAAAAGTTGAAGCAAAAAACACTGACACTAAAAAAACGAACATTAATAAAGTTTTCATACAATGAGTTTGAAACCATCATTCCCGCTGCGCAACACAACAGCATCGCGTCAAACAAATGCGCTAAGGGCTGGACTTCGTTGTCTTTGAGCGTTGTCTTTGACAGACTATTGCAATAACAAACTAAGCAATTAACTTTCCATGGAGGAAATCTTGTATACAACTCGTCAACTTTTATCTTTTTTATCACTGACAACAGTTTTCACTTTGGGCTTAGGAGCTTGCGCTCCAACTCCTAAACAAATTCGGGAAGCTATCGAAAAAGAACCTGAAATCGTTTTTGTTGCTATTGAAAAGGCTCCAGAAAAGTTTATTGAAGTTGTTAACAAAGCAGCACAAGAAGCTCAGAAAAAATCTCAGCAAAATGCAGTTGATCAAGAGCAAAAACAGCGGGAAGAAGAATTTAAAAACCCACTGAAGCCAGAAATTGATGAAACACGTGTGTTTTTTGGGAATAAAAATGCAAAAATAACTATCGTAGAATACTCTGACTTTGAATGTCCATTCTGCACAAAGGGCCATGTCACTGTTAAAGAAATTTTAAAGAATTATCCGAATGATGTTCGTATTCTTTTCAAACACTTGCCATTGGATTTCCACCCGAAAGCATTACCTGCAGCAAAATACTATGAAGCTCTTGCTCGACAAGGTCATGACAAAGCTGAAAAATTTCACGATGCTATGTTTGAAAGCCAAAATGAATTGAAAACAAAGGGTGAAGCGTTCATGAAAGACGTTGCTAAAAAGCTGGGTGCGAACATGACTAAGCTTGAAGCGGATTTAAAAGATGAAAGTCTTTTGAAAAGAATTGACTCAGATATTGAAGAAGCAAAAAAATTCAACATCAGCGGAACTCCAGGCTTTGTTATCAATGGAGTTTCACTGCGCGGAGCTTATCCCTACTCTGAATTTCAATCGATTATCGACAAACATCTGGGCAAGAATTAATCCTGATTATCCAGCAACCCTGAGGAGCATCTGTTCCCCAAAGAGAGCGGAGCAAATGCTCCGAAAAAAAGGAGCCAGTGCTCCTTTTTTTATTTCATTTAATCAACAATTTTTGAAACAAGGTCTTTCAAAGCTGCACGCTGTAGCTTGCCGGAATCGTTCAGTGGAAAAGCGGGAACAAAAATATACTGATCAATGCGTTCAAAACCTAAGGATGAACTATTGTAATCCTGAATTTTTCCTGAAATAAATATTTTAAGATTCTCCAGCTCTTCGGCAGATTTTTTTCCAATGACCAGTTCGTTAATACACAGAATTAGTTTGTTTTCTTTGCGACCATCAGGAATGGCAACTATGGCCAATTCTTGTTCGTTCATGCCAAAGCTTTGCAAAATATTTTTTTCGATAAGCTGCAAGTTGACCAGTTCACCTAAAATTTTTATTTGATTCTGGACACGCCCAAAAAGCTGAAAACACATGGCCTGGGCCTTGGTCTTTAAAGACCGAGCAAGATCATCCGTTTGAATAAATGAATTGAATTTATTTACATAAATCGACTCTGTGATCTGAAATTCATATGCGCCTGGAGTTTGAACACAAAGTCTATTTCCTTTGTCGATTTGTATTTGAATACCTGCAAAAGGCTTAAAACAATCCAAGCTCCAGTCAAAGTCTGCAATCATCGCTGAAGTTTCGGTCATTCCATAAGTTTGAATGACGGGCCAACCCAGCTTCAAAACATCTTGGTAAAGCGCTTGACTCATTTGCCCACCGCCGACGAAGACCTTTTTGATCTTTGCAGGACAAATCAATTTTGCTTGAACGATATCAAAAATTTGCGTCGGAACTAAAGAAACCAAAAGCTCCGTGGCTGACTCGTTTTGGGCGGTTTGCACAAGCTGCTCTGCGTTCCACCTATTAAATTCAAGAATCTTTGACTTCATTAATGAAGCCCTTGCTAAAATCGAAATACCGCCGATATGGTGCTGCGGCAAATTATATAACCAAGTTTCATTTTTCAAATGAAACTTCTGAATGACGAGCCTAGCAGAGGCAAGTACTGCTGATTTTCGAATTAAAATGATCTTCTGGGTGACTTGAGACTCTCCCTGATTTTGTGAAAGCTGGGTTGTCCCCGAAGTCAGCAATCCAACGTAACCTAAACTTAAATTTTTGGATTCGATACAGTGTGCAACTCGATTTTGATAAACTTGGATTTCTTCGCACGAAAAACGGTGACTTAAAAATAAATCCACATCGTTGTTTTCCCAGAAAACAGCCGAAGTCAAATTTTCTAGGGATGCTTCAGACAAACCAGTCATGTTTTTGCTGGCAGAACCTTTAATGATCGTGTTTAACTTCATAAATGGTCCTGGGTCTTATTTCATTCTTACTTCGGACCATGACAAATCCTTCAGTAAAGAATCAAAGCCAATGCCGGTACCAGAAATACTCTGAATATACGGTCCTTGAATACTGACCTGCTGTGAAAAGGGATCAGTCCCGTAAAATCGAGTGGTCAAACAGCCACATTGGACAATCAACCAATCGTTTTTTTTCTTCAGCTCCGAAGCCAGACAAATCGCATGGGCAACTCCAAGGGAATGGTCCATGTAACTAGTCACTGCAATTGGAATTCGATGTTTCAATGCAATGCTTACCACTTCTTCAACGTCCTGAATTGCTGGCTTCAAAACAATGAAGTCCACGGGGACTTTCTTGCCTTCGACAAAGACAACCTTAGAAAATTCTCGGTCAACAGCAAGTTGACAGAATTTTTTTGCCTCTTGGTAAGCGATTTCATCGTAATGAAAAGGATCTTCAACATATTCTATTCTGGATCTTTGAGCTTGCGTGAACGCGGACATCATTTTTTCAAAGTATTGCCAGTTAGATAAGTTATTATAATCCAAACGCACTAAAAAACTTCCAGAGCCTAAAATCTTACTTACAAATTTAATGTCTTCGCCAATGTCCCTACCGACTTTTACTTTTAAAGTGTTAAAGCCTTGCGCATAAACCTGGTCAAGATCCGTCATTTTCACTTCAGTATAATCAGCAATTAAATAATTGTTTTTTACTCGAGGGGCTTGATCAAAAAGGCTAACACCTTTTTTTCGTGCGATGGCATCTCGTTTCGCCAAGTAAATAGATTGTTCAATTTGATTTGAAATTTTTCCATTGCGCAAACCTGAAATTTGCTGATCCAGGGGAACATCCCCTAGCTCGGGCCAAGGATGTAAATCTGCAAAGCCAATGTGTCCGTTTTCCCAATCGATTTTAAGCAGACATCCTTCACGAGTTTGTTTTTTCGCGAAAAGATTTAATTTTACGATGGGGGTAAGTTCGTACTGATGATAAGAGATCTTCATCTTTGCTGTCCCTCTACGCTAGGATAAAGCCCAGGCTTAAACAAAGTCCAAACAAAAAATGCAATCCAGCAGCTTGGCCTAAGAACTGATTGTATCTGGGTCCAGGCGATGTCGTTATCAAATTTTTAGTAATCAGAATTGCCAGAGGCACAGTGATGTAACTTAATCCGATCCACCAGTTTTTTGAAGAAAACCAATAAATGTTTAAGAGAAACGGAAACCAAATCATGGTTAAAACAAAATTTCTATACTTCTGCAGCCCCCATCGCACAGCTAGTGTTTTTTTATTGGCTTCAACGTCTGTTTCTTGATCACGCAAATTATTAATTCCTATCAAAACAGCAGAATGCATTCCAATCTGTAAACCCAAAACAAAAACGTCCAAATGAAGAAGAGGCTGATGAAGATAAACCATACCGCCAACAGCAATAATCCCAAAAAATAAAATGACAAAGAGATCGCCCAAGCCCAAATAAGCCAGTGGAAATGGGCCAGCTGTGTAGCCATAGGCCAGAAAAGCCGACACTAATCCGATGAAAAGAATGGGCAAGCCCCCAGCTTGCAAAAGCGGAATCCCAAACACAATGGCAAAAGCCAGAAAAGCAAATCCTATAAACAAAACTTGATTATAGCTCAAGACACCTGCTTGAGTAATTCGCACTGGGCCAATTCTTTTTTCTGTATCTGCCCCTCTTTTAAAATCTTCGGCGTCATTCAAAAGATTAGTGGCTATTTGAATACAAAAAGCGCTAATCAATGCATAGAAAAATAGAAGCCAGTTAATGACTCCGCCACGAAAATGAACCAAAGCTGTTCCAGCAAGACAAGGTACGAAAGAAGCAGTCAGCGTCTTGGGCCGAAAAGCAAGTATCACTTGAGTCAAAATCATTAAGGCAGTCTCGGGAATTTTTTAAAATCTGGCTTTCGTTTTTGCACATATGAGTTTCGACCTTCCTGTGCTTCCGCCGACATATAATAAAGTAATGTCGCATTACCCGCTAGGTCTAACAAGCCCATTTGACCGTCGCAGTCGGCATTCAAACAAGATTTCAAACATCGCAATGCCATCGGTGAATGCTCTATCATTTCGCGACACCATTTCATTGTTTCAATTTCAAGTTGCTCAAGGTCTACAACTGTATTTACTAAGCCCATTTCAAGCGCCTGCTTTGCGTTGTACTGACGACATAAATACCAAATTTCACGAGCTTTTTTTTGACCTACAATTCGGGCTAGATAACTTGATCCTAGACCGCCATCAAAAGATCCCACCATGGGCCCTGTTTGACCAAAACGCGCATTATCAGCAGCAATGGAAAGATCACAAACAACATGCAAAACGTGACCTCCGCCAATGGCATAACCTGCAATCATTGCAACTACAGGTTTAGGTAACTGTCGTATTTGTTTTTGAACATCCAAAATATTTAACCTAGGAACTCCGTCCGTTCCGACATAACCAGCATCGCCTCGGACTCGCTGATCACCACCGGAGCAAAATGCCATAGGCCCTTCACCAGTCAGAATCACAACACCAATGCTTTGATCTTCGCGAGCAAGTTCAAAAGCTTCTTTCATTTCTATGACAGTTTGCGGTCGAAATGCATTGCGAACTTCGGGACGGTTGATCGTAATCTTAGCTATTCCGTCTTTTGTTTTTTCGTACCTGATGTCTTTAAATTTTTTAATCGGGATCCATTTTTCTTTGGAAATAATGGTGCCAGATCGCACGGGATTGATCTTAGGTTGAGCCATTAAATTGCTATTTTTTTTTGTTTGTTTCGTTGCCATAAAGTTGATGAGTTTCTGCCTTTCCTATCAAAACAATTGCCAAATTCAATAAGACAAACTACCAAATCAAATGCATAAGTCCAATCGAGCAAAGCTGGGGAGATCATAAATAATGCCACTTGCCATAATTCTTGGAATCGGTTTTTCAATTCTAGCGCTTTTCGTAGGTTTTTTTGCGGGGAATTTCGTGAAGGGCCTGAAAATCAAACAGATCCTTTCCCAAAAGGAAATGGATTTTCTAAACGAAAAAAGCATGCTCGAAAAGAAGCTGCAAAGTGAAATTTCTGCTCTTCAACTCGCAAATCAAGACTTAAAAAATCAAGTCGATTTTTCTCAGCAAATGGTCGATCGACAGAAGAAAGACTCCTTTGATTCCTTACAACAAATGAGTCTGAAGTTTGAAAACCTTGCACAAAAAATCTTTGAAGAAAAATCCACAAAGTTTAACGATCTTCAAAATCAAAACTTGAATCAAATCCTGAACCCACTGAAAGAAAAAATCCGCGATTTTGAAAAAAAGGTCGAAGACAGCTACCTCAACGAAAAAACTGAAAGAAATATGCTTCGAGGTGAACTGAATAAACTGATCGAACTGAACAAGGTCATGACCCAAGAAGCAGAACAATTAACCAAGGCCTTGAAAGGTGAGAACAAAACCCAAGGAAATTGGGGTGAAATGCTGCTAGAAAATATCTTGGAAAAGTCCGGTTTACGACGTGATGAAGAATACGTTCTTCAAGAAACTTACCGCAGTGAAGATGGTCAAATGCTCAGACCTGACGTCGTTGTCAAGTTACCAGGAAATAAAGTTTTAATCGTCGATTCAAAGATGACTTTGACAGCCTACGAAGCTTATTCGTCTGCACCAAATAGCGAAATTCAGGATCATCATGCCAAGCTTCACGTTGATTCTCTCAAGCGCCACATCGATGGACTTTCAGAAAAGAAATATCATCTCGCAGAAAATATTGTGACTCCCGACTTTGTGATTTTATTTATGCCGTTGGAGCCAGCTTTTGCTCTAGCATTTAAATACAAACCTGATTTGTTTCAATATGCTTGGGACCGAAATGTTGCCATCGTTAGCCCCACCACTTTGCTGACAACTTTACGAACAGTGTCGGTGTTATGGCGACAAGATCGACAAGAAAAAAATGCCTTTGAAATCGCAAGGCGTGCTGGACATTTGTATGACAAATTCGTGGGACTCATCAAAGATTTTTCTTTACTTGGAGATAAAGTGCAGTCAGCTTATCTTCATCACGAAGAAGTCATGAAAAAGCTTTCCAGTGGTCGAGGAAATCTGATGGATCAGGTTGAAGAACTTAAGCGCCTTGGAGCCAAAACAGACAAGGCTTTACCCCAGCTCGAAAAATAGAAAGTATACATTTAAATATCAGCAGCTTTAAACTTCAACTGGTCTGCCGGAATCTGGAATGTTCAATCTGACTGCAACATCAACAATACTTGTTTGTTCTTTAATTGTTGAGTTTGGATTCCGAACAACCCGTTCTTGCAGCTTCATGAAAATAGGCTCGCGAATAGCTAAATGATTATCTTGCAAGACACATTGTCTTGCCAATTTTTCTTGGATATTCACGATGATAGGTGCTTTCAAGTTAGCAGTCATTTGAGTTGGATCATCCGGAATCGTAATGATACAAAGGTGTTTTGGAGACTGCCCGGCCTGAACACGAAGTGATTCAAGATCAGCTTTCGTCAGAGTAATTTTGTAATTCTCCAAAAACATTTCAGGGTCTAGAACCGGGAAGGCAATGGGTGAAGCTTCACAGCTCTGAAGCCATGCAAAAATTTCGTCGCTAGGGTCATCCAGCAAAACAAACTTTCTTAGATCTGCAAAGCCCAAGAGACCCTCAGGAAACATCAAAATATCGGACTCTTGTATTGGAACTTGTCCAAAGCGAGAAGTTTGAATAATCACGATCAGCCCCCTAGTATAATAAAAGCACTATCTTGATGACACTCTTTCCAACCATTTCGGTTGAAAAAAATCACAAGAATTGCCTTTCCATGACATCCCTGCTCAAAGTCTGGCTGCAAAGCGAAGGAGGTTCAATGAAAAAATTCAGACAATTTAAGAATTTATGACGCGAGGGCTGTAAATTCAGCCTTATGTGATCTAGGCTTTAGGCTTGAGTAAGTTTGAAATAGATCGGGTGTGATCAGATGAAATCGCTACAGATTTTTCATTTTGTTCCTGAATGGCTGTATAGACTTCTTCGCGGTGAATTTTGGTATCTTTTGGCGCTTCGATACCTAAACGAACCTGCTTACCTTTGATTTGCACGACACGAATCTTGATATGATCATCGATTGCGATGCATTCGCCCAACTTCCTTGTGAGGACAAGCATGATTTCAACTCCTTGAAATACGAGATAACGATAGGTTCGTTATCGGATTATCGGTTAGAAGCTGAAGCTTATTATTCTGACTCCGGGCCAAAGTCAAGGCGAGTGCGTCACAAGAGCAAAAAATGATATCATCAGAATGGCCTGCAGGGCCTTAGACGGCGCTTAAGCGAGGCATGCCCCTTCAGCACCGTGGCAAAATTGCATCAAAGATTGGATTTTAGAAAAGAGAAGGACTTTATTTCACGAAATCCATAAGACTTGGCTGAATCATCCGACCTGAAGTTTCCAAAGTGGCTTTCAAAGCGGCATCTGTTCTGTTGATATCAGAAACAACCTGAAAAACGTCGACATCTTCCAGTTGGGAAGCTGCAACTTTATTATCAACGATGGCTTTTTGAATTGAATCTGTCGTTCCATTAACGGACATGATCCGCGAACCCACTTCAGCTCTGGCCAAGATGACTTGGGCAATCGACGCATCTAAATCATCCAAAGCAGTAAATATACCTTGTTTATCATTAGTCTTCAACGACACTTCTAAATCTCTGAGAGTTTGAAAAACATTTATGCCAGCGCTGCTATCCACTGGATCGATGACACTTAATTTTGATCTTTTTTGCTCACTTGCCAATCCCCGTGTTTGGACAAAATTGTCATTATTTATTTCTTGCTGTTGTTTTAATTGATTTCTTTCATTCCGCCATTGATTTAATTCTTCGACGTTTAATGGCGTATCAATTTCTGATTGCACTGCCCTGTCACCGGACAACCCAACTCCATGAAACACTTTGTTCCCTGGAATATTCATAGATAAAAATGATTCTTTATGGGTTTGGATTTTCATTTCTCCGTTATCACCCTGATAATCACCTTGATTGGTAAAAGGCTTCGTCTGAGTCTTGAAACCTCCAAAAATAAAGCGTTCACCTAGTTTTCGATTCCCGATTTGAATCGATTGATTAAAAATCTGTCCAATTTCTGATGCTGTGACCATCCGTGATTCAATATTTGCTGAGGCATCATTGGATTGACTAATCGCAAGCTCTTTGGCCCGGACAAGAATTTCACCAAGTTCCCCGAGGGACTGATCCGCAAATTCTAAAAAAGACTTCGCCTGGTTTATATTTTTAATAAATTGTGCGTTACCACGCTCTTCAGTTCGATTTGTCAAAACGCGGGCTGAGGCTAAGGGATCATCAGATGGTTTATTAATTCGTTTTTGAGTGGCTGCCTGATTTTGCAAGTTGGACATATCAGAACGATTCTGAGAAATATTTTTCTGCACTTGATTGTACTGCATTTTGTCAGCAATTCTCATGTGTTTATTTCCCTCAATTGATTCATACCACTCACTTATCCGTTACAGTCTTTTCAAGTTTAAAACTGTGTCAAACATTTCATCTGCTGTTTTAATCACTCGAGCTGAAGCATCATAGGCTTTTTGAAACTCAATCATTTTTGTTGTTTCTTCATCTAAACTCACTCCGGAAATACTTTCGCGAATATTTGACAGCTGGGAGATAATATTGCGCTGAGATTCTTGAGTTTTCACCGCTCTTTGCGCAATGGTTCCGATCTGTCCGACTTGGGTATTGTAATAATCGTCAAAAGTTGCTTTTCCATTATCCATAACTTCACGGTACTGCAAAGCGGACACTAGATTCGCGATAGCATTGTCGCCAGGCGCATTGGGTGCACTGGCTGCCGCAATTCGACCAACATCATTCAAAACAGTTGTATTTACTTTTAAAACTCCTGCCGCTCCTGATTTTTGCTCCGGCATATCGAAAAATAAAACTCCGGGCTTTCCTGTTTTATCAAAACCTTCAATGTGGGCTTTGTTTACTTCTTTGGCCAAAGTATAAGCCATGTTGTCAACGTGACCTAAAAGATCACCCACAACTCGGTCTCGGATATCTATGGCCCCGCCGACTTTACCGCCTTTAATTTGAGCCGTTATGTTAAACCACGATGCCGTATCGCTCGAACGATAGTGGATCTCCATCCGATCATTTTCACCCGCTCGTGTCGCTTTCAGCGGATTGACACTGGTTCCGGAAACCAAAATTCCAGTTCCACCAGCCGAACAAGTGACCATTCCATCTTTACCTTCAGACCAAGAAACTTCAATGCGCTCACCAATTTTTTTTAGTAACATATCTCGACGATCTCGCTCGTCGTTTGAGGGGATTCCCTGAACTTCAACCATTTGGATTTTTTCGTTTAGGGAAGCGACTTCTTTGGCCATCTGATTCACTTCTTCAACCGTAGTTTGAATCTGTCCGTCCAAATCATTTTGTACATCGTTTAACTGTTCAGTGACACGCTTGAAATCGTTAGCTAGGGATACTGCAGATTCACGAACCACTGTGCGTGATGACAAACTTTCTGGATTATTTGACAGCTCACGAAAGCCATTGAAAAAGTCTGTCATGTACTGATTCAGACCCTTGTTCACTTGTTCGTTATAAACCTGTTCAACACGCCCCAGGGCTTCAGCTTGAGTATCCATAAAACCTAAACTTGTGTTTTCTCGCTGAATTTGTTTTTCTAACCAGGGATTATTTGTTCGCGTAATAACGCCGGCTCGAGCACCCATGCCGATTTGCAGATTTCCTGATGTGATCGGTTGATTCGTCATTAACTCAACACGCTGTCGAGAATAACCTTCCGTCGACTTATTTGCAATGTTGTGGGCAACAGTCTGCAATGCTGACTGGGAATTTGAAAGGGAGCGTTTCCCCACATCCATCATTGCAGAAATTTTTGCCATCTATTCCTCAAGCTTCCTTGCTGACAAAATTACCTGCTTGTTCAGGGCCAGCTTTATACTGCCCACCTTTTTGGTAGGTCTTTTTACCGGACAAAGTTTCTTTAACTTCGTCCAAAGCACCATTCACTGTTTTTAATGCCGATTTAGCGAACGTTTCATTCTGTAAGTTCTGATTTTTTAATCTCTCAAAGAGCAATGCCAAAGTATTCTGATATTGTCGAAGCTGATCTGATTCTTTTGTGCCCTTTAAAACCTCAGCAATTTCGAGAAGTCGTGGAGCAGCGCTCTCTAATTTGATCAAGCGAGCAAGGGCAACTGCCGAATTAATTCTCTTTGAATCCAAAGCTGAAATTTTTTCCAAAGCTTCTTCTTTTTCCTGATTATTTAAAACCAGTTCATCCACTTTTGCTTCAAGAAGTAAGTCTTTTTCTTTTCGTACAATATCTAAAAGCTTTCGATAGGACTTCACTAATCCTTCCAGAACTTTTTCCAAGTTTTGATATTCGAGGGTCTCAGATATGACCGCAATGGATTGAAGTTGATTTTTTGAATTTTGCATTTAGAACATCCTGTTCAATGATGACAAATAAAGTTATTTTAAAATCAGTATCAAATCAGTAGTTATTAAAATTCAGACATTAAGTGTTCATCAACCATTTTTTCTGCAACGGCTTTCGAATCAACTTTATAATTTCCGTCATCAATCAATTTTCTAAACTTTTCAACTTTAGCTTGATCAATATCAGGAACTGACATTGCAATGTCTTTGATCTTCTTAGCATCCATTGCACGCTCAGATAAAGAAACCTGGGCAGCACTCTGCGAAGCTTCTGATTGAAAAAGTGAAGCTGGGTTCACTTTGTTATTCAGCTTTGAGGAATCCATTTTTTCTGCTTTGTCAGAACGATTTGCATCACTCAGATTTAAATTCTGTCCGACTTTGTTGTGAGTAATTTTCATTTTTTTGACTCCTTCAACTTATTGATCTGTTTGTTGTGCATCCTACGGTTGCAATTGTTTGTTGTGCATCCTTTGGTTGCAACTGACAGTCTGACTTAAATGTTATCACAATGAGACGTCTCACAAAAGCTATTCTGAGACATTTTTATGAGAAACTGTCCCAGGTTGAGACTGGAGGCTCCAAACTACGGACTTCTGGTCAGGATTCAAGCTTCCCAGGACCTCACCCTCACCCATTTCCTGACCTACTTCAAAGGGTAAAGACGTTCCCCGCCAGTGCAGACCACTGGTTAAATTCATTTGAGGGTGCTGTATTTTTAAAAAATATTCGTCTGCACTTAACTGAATTTTTTGCGTCAATTTTCCACTCCAAGGATTTGAAACAGAAATGCTTGCAAACTTTTTTTGTTTATCTTGAGGCTCCGCATTTTGGGCTAAATCGTGTTGATCTAAGGATGTTGATTGGACAGAGTAAGTAATTGACTTGTCCGTTGTTCCTAAGCGCTTCATTTGTAAGGTATCTTGAGGGCGCAACTGCAGGGGCCCCCTCGGTGGCGCTTCTTTCGTTTTCAGACCCATCTGCGGGCCAAATTTTTCAATGAGTTGATTATAAATAACATCGGCTAAGCCAATGCCTCCGCGATCAGCCCACTTATCTACATATTCATTATCCAGCTTTTCACGAAATATTTTTTCACCCTGATTGACTTTAACAAAGCCACTCTCTTGAACAGTTGATCTCATGGCTTTCATGATTTCATTTAAAAAATGATTTTCGTACATTTTCGAAACATCACGGAGCTTTTGATC
The DNA here is from genome assembly GCA_046318875.1 of Pseudobdellovibrionaceae bacterium. Lineage (GTDB taxonomy): Bacteria > Bdellovibrionota > Bdellovibrionia > Bdellovibrionales > Bdellovibrionaceae > JBKCTJ01. The sequence goes on from JBKCTJ010000316.1 coordinate 12,383, forward strand.
CATGATCTGCGTCTGTGATTTTTCCGGTGACTTTTCCGGTGTGGACGCACCAATCATCTGTGGAGTTTTCGTTGAAATATTCATAAATAAAAAAAGGGGAGTTAGAGTCTGAGCAGTCGTCGTGCATCCTGCACTTGTACTTTGAACATGAAGAACTTTGTCAAAAACCCTGTTGTATTTTACGATTCATCATTTCTGATGTTTGGTAACCACTTCTGAGCTTCATTTCCTGCGAGAAATTTTTATGACTTCTTTTTGTTTGACCATCCTGGCTTCCGATCTCGTTCCCACCCTCCCCGCGGTTTCACAACATCCTTGTCGTGTTACCATTATATACTTAGTTTACTTAATAATGTCTCAAAACTAAACAAAAAAATTATAATACTTCGAGTTCCCCGTGCAAAGCTCCAGCTGCTTTGATGGACTGAAGTATTGCAATCAGGTCCTTTGGCGTGACTCCAAGCTTATTCAACGATTGCACTAAATCACCAACACTCACGCCTTCAATCAAACCAACTCTTTCATCGAGCTGTTTTTTTGCGTCTTTAGGATCTTGAACTTTTACACTTAAGCTTCCGTGAGAAATTGCAACTTTTGAAATCCTCACTTTGTCTCCGATAACAACAGTCCCAGTTTTTTCATTGATGACAACAACAGCTCGTCCATCGGGATTCACTTGTATGGCTTCAATTGTCGCCAACAATTCCACACCCTTGTTTTCGTAGGCAAAGGGAGTAATCAAATCCACAGTGCCTCCGTCTTTTGCAGTTGCATACATGCCGCCCAACTCACGATTGATCGTGATGGCCATTCGAGCGGCCGTTGTAAAATCCGGATTGTGTAGAGTCAGACGGAACATTTTTCTTGCAGCGAAATCAGATTGGACATCTTTTTCAATGATCGCTCCGTTAGGAATTCGACCTGCGGTTAAGTGCAGATCTTTGCCGTCTCCGCCGATGGAAATTGTTCCTTGAGCCACGGCGAAAACCTGATCATTGCCCGCACGCAATGGTGTTTGAAGCAAAGTCCCACCTTGCAATGATGAAGCATCTCCAATGGAGCTCACCGTGATATCAATGGGATTACCAGCTTTTGCAAAAGCTGGTAGCCGTGCAGTGATAATGACGGCAGCTGCATTTTTACTAGTGAGATCATTATTATCAATTTTCATTCCTAGCTTTTCAAACATTCGAATCAGACTTTTTGTCGTGAATTCTGATTTCCCATCTCCTGTCCCTTTGAGACCTACAACTAGTCCGTAGCCGATCAACTGATTTTCTCGCACTCCTCGGATGGAGGCGATATCTTTAATTCGCGCAGCAAAGACCTCCGATGAGATCGACAGAACTACTCCGGTCACTATCAATAATGTGAAAACTTGTTTGAACATTATTTACTCGATTCCACTTTGATTGTTACGACGAATGCTCACGACATCGAATTGCGATTCAAGCAAACGCCCGGATGGAACTCCCTCATCCTGGAAATCTTCAGGTTTCAAAATTCCCGTGACGATGACTCGAAATTCTTTATCATTGATCAACATCGGCTGAGACCCTTTGATTCGAAAAGTTCCATCACTAAGTCTTTCAGTGATTTTTGCGGGAATTGTTTGAACTTCAGAAAGATCAATTTTTTCTTCGTCAGGCGCCTTTGCGACTTCAGGTTTTTTCTCTGAAGCTGGACCACGGTCTGCACCTTCAGCAGCTGCACCCTGCTGCTGTGCTTTGAGCTGTTCTTCAAGTCTCTTCAAAAGTTTTTTAATTGTGCTGACTTTAGTTTCAACTTGTTTCTGCGCCACACCCTCAAGCTTAACATTCAAATGATCGCCTTCTTTGCGAGACTTGTTTTGCGCAAAAAGATAAGACGTTTGTCCTTCTGACATCCACATTGATCCAGCCTCTTGTGATAGATCAGAGTCTTCTTCCATCTGAGACTTACTCATTTTTTTATATTGTCGCTCCGAGGCACTTGGAGCTTGCGTGGCTTCAGAGTACTTTAGGGGCGGCGGAGGTTCCACAAAAGGTACTACTTCAGCCAATGTATTCCGATCAAATGTAGCGCAAGCTGTGGAAAGAAAACAGACGACGATCATTCCAAGAAGGTAAAATGCCAAATTTTTTGCAGATAAAATATTTTTTAGCACAGGCGCTTATCTCCACTCGTTATTGAATTTTAACAATTCCTTTTTGAATTACTTCCGCAGTAATCTGTTTTTGATTACTCACAAGTTTTAATCGAATAACCTCTCCCACAATTCCCTCTTGTTCGGAAATTCCCATCGCCGATATCTCAAGTTGTGCATCACCAGTGAAAACTTGAACTTGTTGCCCCCGAATGACATCTGGCTTTCGCTTCATCTGCCGGGTTGTCAATGGAGAGAAAGCAGAAATATTACCCACAGCCATTGTATTTTCGATCAAATCCTTTTTGATCAAGTAATCTTTGAGGTAAGTGATATCGATGAATTCTAACGAAAAATCTTTGGCTTGAAGATTTTCTCCAGCTTGAATGTCTTTTTGCGCAACTAAAACTGGTTTTTCTGTTTTTACAAAACCAGAGACCCAAGACCCTTCGCCAACGATGGAAAGCAGAAATGATCCACGTTCTTTGAGGTTGGAAAAATCGATTTCCCACTGAGCGGACTTCACTGCAGGCATTTTGGAAAGACTGATTCGAAATCGACAGTCATTGCAAAGCGCATTCAAATGACTTTTAATTTTTCTTTCCACTTCGATGGCCAGAATTTTTTCTGTGAAAACTTGGATGACTACTTTTTGAGGTATTTTTAAGTGATATTTTTCACTATTGAACTCAGAATTCTTTTTCAAAAGTTCGACAACTTCTTTTTGCGTCATAGAATGCTTTTCTAAATTTCGCTGGACACCTGGATCAACAGAATAAGGAGAAAAATCGAAAAAAATTTTTCGAGTTGCTTCTAATTTATTAATGTCCTTAGCTTTAACATCTGTGAGATCAAATAGCGAATACTGGCTTTTTTTCGAAACAAATATTTCTGAGGGAAATTCAATCAAGGTTCGAACATCAGCAGTTATCTCTGTGGGGACTTCAATGCCACGACCAAGGGATGCAAAAATCCGACTCGTATGAATGAAAAAAGCAGAAACTAAAATAACTAACATTGAATATTTCAAACGAATTACCTCATGGAATTCACGGTTTGGAGCATTTGATCCGTCGTCTGAATCACTTTGCTGTTTGTTTCGTAAGCTCGCTGAGCGGTGATCATATTCACCATTTCATCTACGATATTGACGTTACTACCTTCAAGCTGACCCTGCGCTAAATACCCTGTTCCATTTGAACCTGGGGCTTGAGCAATGGCTTGCCCTGAAGCAGGCGTTTGAACAAACACATTTTTACCCATAGCTTTTAAGCCCGCAGGATTTACAAAATTGACAATATCAACTTGTCCTACGACTTGAGGCGCATCAGAAAAATTTGAAATCACGCGAACTTCGCCTGTTGGCGTAATTTCAATACCGGAAACTTGAGGAGGAATCGAAATTTGAGGCACCAAACTGTTTCCATTTTTATCTATGATTTTCCCCGTGGGATCTTTTTTGAAAGCGCCATCACGAGTATAGCCAATGCTTCCATCTTCCATTTGTATTTGAAAAAAACCTTGTCCTTCAATTTGGATATCCAAGGGATTTTTTGTAATTTGGGAACTTCCGATGGTAAAATCCTTTTGAACAGCGGCAGTTCGAACACCAAGACCAGTCTGAACTCCGTTCGGCGACATTGCGTTTAAGCCTGATGCGGATCCGGGTTCTTTCTGGGTATGATACATCAAGTCTTCAAATTCAGCTCGGGATTTTTTAAAGCCGTTCGTGGACACATTGGCAATATTGTTGGCGATGACATCCATGTTGGATTGTTGTGCGGACATTCCCGTTGCAGCTGTGTTTAAACTTCGTATCATATTAAGTTATACCCCTAGTTTGTCTTGCCGACCACATTCACTAATTTATCTGTCATTCCATCGTAGGCATTGATTGCCTTTTGTGTACTTTCAAATACTCGATGCGCCGAAATCATATCTGTCATTTCTTTCACAATGTTCACGTTCGACATTTCTAGGAAACCTTGCTTCATTGAAGGTCTAGCAATATTTTCAACTTCTGCATTCATATTGGATTTGAATCCATAAAGTGACTGACCTGTCTTAACCAGAGCATCCACATTTTTTACGTTGACCATGGACAATTGTGCGATTTGATTTTCTCCTTGGCTGATTCTTCCATCATCGCCAATTGCAATACTTCCCACAGACGTAAGTTTAATCACTCGCTCTGCTGGGTCACCGGCTCCAGCAGCTAAAACTGGATATCCATCTTTTGTCACAAGTTGACCGTTTCCATCTAAAGTAAAATTACCTGACCTTGTCAGTTTTACCCCTTGGGGAGTTGCAATTTCAAAAAAACCTTTTCCATCAATCGCAACATCCAGGGCGTTGCCTGTTTGCTTCAAACTTCCTTGTGAAAAATCAGTATAAGTTCCTTTTGTGTCCACAAATGATTTATCGCCGCCTTGCATATGGTAAAAACTGTCCAAAGTTCCAGGAACTTTTGGAACAGCCATGAATTGTTGCTCTTTTTCATTGGCCGTTAAATATTCCTGAAAAACAACGTCGTCTCGTTTGAACGAAGGCGTATTCGAATTGGCAATGTTATTGGAAATGGTGTCCAGTTTCTGCGACTGTGCCATGGCTCCACTTAAGGCTGTATAGATTCCTTTTACACTCATGGAAGTGACTCAAAGCAAGACAAGTGCCAGAGCCTCTCATGCGAATACAGCGTCAGTACTTAAGTTTTATTTATGTGGTCATTACTGTTGAAAAGGCTTCCACGTCGAGTTTCACTAGATTACGCGGGAGAGTGTTATGGACCTTTAGCATGGTCACCGATTCGCCCAACACACATTTTTTTGTCGAGACCCGTCAAAATATCAACGTAAAAAAACAAGACCTAAGTGAGATGTCGAAACCCACAGAGTGTGTTGGAATAGACCAATGAGCAAATTTGCAATTCTAATTTTGTTGTTTTTCTATACTGTGAATAGTTTCTCAGCAGTACCAAAAGATGATCTCAATAAACATCGGAATGCGAAAATTCTTGCCCAAAAAAGTATGAAGGGTGCTTTAATTTTTGATCTTCCAGTGACCTACAATGAAAAGGTCAGCTTTTGGATTAAACATTTTCAAACCCGCGGCCAGCGTTGGTTTCGTGACTGGCTTCAGCGATCATTCGTTTATCTTCCTTTAATTCAAACCGAACTGCGAAAAGCAAATTTACCGACAGACTTAGCTTTTATGGTGATGATTGAAAGTGGCTTTTCGCCCAATGCCGTTTCTCACGCAGATGCTGTGGGCCCATGGCAGTTTATCGAACCGACGGGCAAACGCTATGGCTTGCAATCAAATTATTGGCTTGATGAGCGCCGAGACTTGAAAAAAAGTACTCTCGCAGCAATTCGCTACATCAGTGATCTTAAGAAGGAATTCGGGTCCTGGTATTTAGTAGCTGCAAGCTACAATATGGGCGAAGGTGGGTTACGCAGACGAATTCACCGACATGGAACCAGAGACTATTGGAAGTTAATAAACAAAAAAGGTTTACCTCAGGAAACTCAAGATTATGTTCCGAAAATACTTGCTGCAATGTTAATTACCAAAGCGCCAAGTCTTTACGGATTCCGTGATCTCGAAAGACTGAAGCCACTGGAGTACGACATTGTTTCCATCCCCGGCGGTACAGATATCGAGACCATTGCTGACCAGTTAGGTGTAACTAAAAAATCGTTAAAAGATCTCAACGCTGAGCTGATATTAGGCTATGTCCCACGTCATATTCCAAGTCACCTTATCCGAGTTCCAAAAGGCGCTGGAAAAATTGTCGCAAGTTTAGTTGAAAAAAGAAATCTTTTCGCTAAAGAGTAACTGATGAAAGTTCTTAAATTCGGTGGAATGACTCTAGAAAATACGGAAAAAATAAAATCTGCCGCGGCGATTGTGCAAAGTCAGCTCAAATCACAAAAAAATTTGATCGTCGTTGTCAGCGCTATGGGAAAAACCACGAACGAGTTGATTCAACTCGCGAACAAGGTCAGCTCAAATCCACCTGCACGTGAATTGGATATGCTTTTATCCGTAGGCGAGAGAATCAGTATGTCTTTGATGAGCATCGCCTTGCATGATCTGGGAATATCTTCTGTCAGCCTGACTGGTAGTCAAGCTGGCATACTGACAACAGAAGAACATTTCGATGCTCAAATTCTTGAAGTAAAACCCGTTCGCATCGTTGAGGAATTAACAAAAAAGCAAGTGATCATCATTGCGGGTTTTCAGGGTGTATCAGCTGTTAAAAAGGAAATTACTACTCTGGGTCGTGGGGGAAGTGACATTACGGCTGTAGCATTTGCTGCTCGTTTTGACTGTCCCTGTGTGATTTTAAAAGAAGTCCCAGGCATTATGAGCGCTGATCCTGAGCAAGTTCCAAATGCTTTTTTAATTCACGAAATGGATTATGCTTCTTTCGTTGATATCACAAAGCACGGTGCCAAAGTCGTTAACAGCCGAGCCGCAGAATACGCCGCAAAAAACAATGTTACTGTCGAAGTTCAACTCGCTTCGGCTCAAGCTAAGCCAGGGACTGTCATTTCGAAAACAACCCACTTTTCACGCTCAGACTTCACTCTGAGCATCATGACTTCAACCGATCAAAAAAAATCCATTCGTGTGACCTCTTATTTGACGAAAGATGACCTGGAACATTTGCTGAAAACAAGTCCAAACGCACAAAGTGATTCACAGGGAATTTCAATTCTATTGAAAACTGATGAGTCTTCAGATATCGAAGTCAAAAAAAAGATGAACCTACTTTATCAGCAATTGGTGGAATTGAAGAATCGCAGGACCTAGTTTTACATCGTCAAATTTCAATAAATTAATCAAATTTAAAATTTTTACGAAATATCTTTTCTAAGATTTCGTCTTCAGTGGCTTTGATTTTAGGATCACCCATGGAAACATCATTGAAAAACATCGCAAATGAATAAGGTCTATGTTTTTCATCGTAGATATATCCTGCAATACTGCGCACATCTCTCAAGGTGCCAGTTTTGACTCGGCCACGACCCGCAAACTGATTAAGTCTTGCTTTTGCGGTTCCATCAACACCCAGAATAGAAAGACTTGCTAAGTACTCAGACGAAAACTGACTTTCGTGATATTTGTACAAAAATTGACTTAAAGCTGATGTTTTAATTTTTGAATCGCGAGCCAGTCCCGAAGCATTCATCAAGGAGATATCTTCTGAGGAAACTCCGTATTCAGATAAACAGCGATTGAACATGTTCTTAGATTTTTCATAGGTTGCAGGAAGAGATCCTTCTTTGGCTCCTGCGCCCAGAAAGACTAACTCAGCTCCAAGATTTAATGAAAATTTATTAACATCCATTAAAATTTGACTCAGATATTTCGACTGGTGCTTAATCAAAGTCTTTCTATTTTGAACGATTCGATCAGTTTTGTAACTCCCCTTAGACCATTCACCGCCAGAGTCTTTCCATATTTTTTGAATCAGTCTAAAATAATAATCATAGGTATCCGGTGCTGCTCGATAGACGCCCTTTAAATCGCCGTCTCGATCCACGGTTCCAGTGACTACTGCAGATCTTGTTTGGGGCTGATAAGAAACACTGAGCTGGGTATTACCTGCTTCCCGAACTTGGTTTGTAATTCGAATATCCAAAACATTTGCGGGCAAAATCGAAACCCTTGCTTTTTGCCCGGAACCTAAATCTGGTGCTGCCCACACCGCAAAAGAATTTTGATTCATTGGAAACGGAGTCAACAGAGTTGTAAATGACCTGCCCGCATCGGCTTCAAAACCCTCTGAAATTTTCAGACCTTCGGAATTGAAATATGAGATATCAAAAATTAAATCGCCATCGATTTTTCGAATGCCGTACAGCACTCGTATTTTTTCTATAATCTCGCGCAGATGCTCAGTGACTAGACTGGGATCTCCATTTCCCGAGATAATCAAATCACCTTTCAAAACGTCTCCTGTGACTTGGCCTCGGTAAGAAAAAATTGTTTCAAACTGATAGCTAGGTCCAAGGGCAGATAATGAGCATGCCGTGGAAACAATTTTAGCAACGCTTGCGGGGGCCATTGATTGATCACCGCGGTGTTGAAAAACTTCTTGGCCTGCTGGATTGCGGACAGAAAACGAAACTTTTTTCGAGTAGGCAGCAAGGGAAGATTTGATCTCTTCTGAAAGTGTTGCAGCAAGAATAGGCGTGGCATTAAACAAAGTCGCAAATAAAGTCGTAAATTTAATGATTGAACTGACAAAGGAAATAAATTTCATTGGATCCTCAAAATAGGGTTTCTCACTGATTGAAAACGTTTCGGATTCAATACAAGATTAACCAGCACGGGTAAAAGACTCAACTTAAAATAGAGCAATGACAAACCGAACTGACCATTCATTACATTCATAAATCATATTGTTTTTTGAAAAGGATTTGAAAAGTTGTGAATTGTAAGTTGCCAATTTCATTTTAATAGTGAGAATCTGAAACCCTCATTGATATTTAAAATGATTTCTTTAAGAGGTTACATTTTATGGTAGGCAAATTTTTAATGCTATTTTTAGTTTTCTTTGCTTCGTTCTCCCAAGCTGCCGAATGGACAGATCGAGTTCAAGTGAAGGGGGATTTTCGATATCGTCATGATTATTCCAAAGAAGAGTTCTCAGGAAAATCCGAAGAATTTGAACGAAACAGACATCGCCTGAGGATGCGTCTGTCGGTGAGCGGACAAATCAATGAAACCATGGAACTGATGACCCGCTTAGCAACAGGTGGAGCAAACATTGGCGACACAACCAGCACCAATCAAACTCTAGATGATTACGGCGCACGAAAAGGAATTTATTTTGATCAAATGTATTTCAATTGGAAGGTTTCAAAATCAATTTCAGTATGGGCTGGAAAATCTGCAAACCCATTTTACTTTGCCGGTGGAAATGATTTGATCTTTGATACAGATTTTACTCCTGAAGGTGGTTCTTTCAAATACAAAGACACTTTTGGTTCATTTGAAATTCTTTTCAATGCAGGTGCATTTTGGTTGGATGAACGTTACAGCTCAACAACTGGCGACGACACAGATATCGGTTTAGTTGGTGCTCAACTCGCTGCAAATTATAAAACCGATGATTTCAATGTCTTGGCTAGCTATGCGCACTATAGCTTTCCAAATTCTCGAAATTCCACAATTGATTCAAGTCTTAGCAAAGGAAACTCAGTGACCACAGCGGCTTCAGTTACAAAATATGATTTGGATTACAGAGTCCATGCGTATTCTTTGGAAGCAGGCACTTCAATCAGCGGTTTACCCATTGCTGTGTTTGGAGAAGTGATTTCAAATGAAGTCGGATACAATTACAAAAATGGATCTGTTGCAGGTATTAAGCTCAATAAGCTAAAAGATGATGGATCTTGGATGCTTTCATTTGACCGACGCGAATTAGAAAAAGATGCTACAATCGCGTTGTTAACAGATGCTGATAATGGAGCTGGTGGCACAAATTATCGCGGATGGAAAACTTCTGCTGCTTACCAATTTGCACAAAATGCAAACTTTGCAGTAACTTATTTTGAAGCTGACAAATCAATTTCAGATCCAAAAACATTGAGATTTAAAAAAGCATTGGTCGATTTGAACGTTTCTTTTTGAGCAGACTCTTGTGAACCGCTAACTTGTAATATTTAGCCCAGTTTATCTTTAACGAATTTGAAATTGAAGGAACGATTTATTGTGTTTCTGTATTCCGAGGATCTTTACTTATTGAAATCGTTTCCGATTGTGAATATTTGACTTGAAAAATCCCCACAGAATTACCACCCACAACCTTGCTCGTAAAGACATGCGATGCAGTTGGGTTCAAGCTTCAAACATTTCTGGAACTGATCCATGGCTTTTTCTGAATTATTATTGGCTTGGAAATCGAAGCCTTGAACAAAGTGTTCGGTGGCTTGGGGCTTTGCACATTTTTCGTCTCGCTCTGCAAATGAATTTAAACTCGTCAAGGATACGTAAAAAAATAAAATGGACCAACCAAGCTTCATAAAATCATACAGAAACAACTTCTGAAATCGCGACCCTTTAAAAACCATTTACTGAAATCGCATCAGCGCTTCACGTAAAGACTGAACCTGTGCCTTGGACTGATCCAAAAGTGCTTTGTCTGTCGCAACGACTTCTTCATCAGCTTGAGATAAAAATCGTTCATTGGACAATCTTGCAGTTAATCCACCGATATCTTTATCTAGCTTTTCAATAGTCTTTGCAATCCGATTGATTTCTTCTTGGAAATTAACAAGTCCTTCCAAAGGAACAATCACTTGAGCAGATAAACCCGACACACTGACCAAAGTCACTGCGCACTTGTTTAAGGACCCAGGATCTCCAACAGTCATTTCCTCCAACCGTGCCAAAGTAATAATGGCTTCCCGATTATGGCCCAGAATTTTTTGAGCTTCTTCGTCTTTGATTCCAATTCGAATTTTTAACTTAACAGCCGGAGAAATACGGTTTTCACCCCGAATATTTCGAATGGCAGCAATGACTTCTTTTACTAAATCAATTTCATTTGAAGCGGCTCTGGAAGCTAAGCTTAAAAACTCTCGATCATTTCGGACGTTCGGATATTGATCAACGATACAAGCTTCTTTGCGGATTGGCCATTTCTGGTAAATTTCTTCTGTGACAAAAGGGCAAAATGGGTGAAGCAATCTCAAAACGCGATTAAAAACTTGAGCCATCACCAACTGAGTCGCCGTTCTTTCTGCACAAGGTGGCCCAGATAAAATCGGCTTTGAAAATTCGATATACCAATCACAAAATTCGTTCCAAATAAACTGATACAAACTTGTCGCTGCATCAGAAAACAAATCTTGTTCCAAAGCCGCTTCAACATTTTTTTCAAGCTCAGCCAGTTTGAAAATAATCCACTGATCAAAAATAGAAATTTGAGACTTGTTTGGAAGTGCTTGTTCCGATTTTTCTGGAGCAACAAAGTCTTCAAGGTTACCAAGACAAAATCTGGCAGCATTCCAAATTTTATTCATGAAATTGCGATAACCTTCAAGACGAGGTTCTGAAAATTTAAAATCACGACCTGAATGAACATGAGCTAAAAAGGTAAATCTTAAAGCATCAGCACCATGTTTTTCAATCAATTCCACGGGGTCCAAAGAATTTCCTAAACTCTTCGACATCTTTCGTCCTTGAGCATCCCTTACTAGTCCATGCAGATAAACTGTTCGAAACGGAACATCACCTTTGAATTCCAGGCCCATCATGATCATTCGAGCAACCCAGAAAAATAAAATATCATGACCAGTTACCAAGTAACTAGTCGGATAAAAAGTCTCTTGAGCTTCTGTATTCTTAGGCCACCCCAAAGTGGAAAAGGGCCACAATGCAGAACTGAACCAAGTATCTAAAACATCTTCATCTTGTTTTAAATTTTTACTCTGGCATTTTTCACAATGATCTGGAACATGATCACTCACATTGATATGCGAACAATCCTGGCAATACCATGCTGGAATTCGATGACCCCACCACAATTGTCGTGAAATACACCAATCTTCAATGATATTCATCCAATGCAAATAAACCTTAGTCCATGATTCGGGTTCAAATCGTATTGTTCCACTTTCAACGACTCGTTTTGCAGGAATCGCCAAATCATCTGTCTTCACAAACCATTGTTCAGATAAAAAAGGCTCAACAACGGCACCAGAGCGGGAACAATGTCCGACAGAATGAGTATAAGGTTCTTCTTTTTCTAACAGACCTTGTGTTTTTAAATCTTCTAGAATTTTTTTACGAGCTTCTTGAACTTTGAGGCCCTTGTATTTTCCACCGTTTTCATTGATCTCGGCTTTTCGAGTCAGAATATTAATAAATTCCAGCTGATGAGTTTTGCCAATTTTGTAATCGTTAAAATCATGGGCCGGAGTAATTTTCACAACGCCCGAACCGAACATTGGATCCACATAAGGATCTGCGATAATTTTAATTTTACGATCCGCCAAAGGCAATAAAACTTGTTTACCAATGAATTTTGAATACCTTTCATCTGTAGGATTCACACACAGCGCTGCATCACCCAACAGGGTTTCTGGTCTGGTTGTCGCAACAACTAAAAAACCACTTCCATCTTCAAGTGGATATTGAATATGAAACAAAGTTCCCTTAATGGTTTTGTGTTCAACTTCTAAATCAGAGATTGCTGTTTCCAGCGGCCCGCTCCAATTGACTAGTCGTGTTCCACGATAAATTGCATTTTTTTTATAAAGCTTAACGAAGACTTTTTTGACAGCATCGGAAACTCCAGGATCCAGAGTAAACGTGTTTCTTTCCCAGTCACAAGAATTACCAAGCCTTCGCATTTGTTTAAAGATGCGATCACCGTATGTGTTTTTCCACTCCCAAACTTTTTCCTCAAATTTTTCACGACCCAATTCATGACGAGTTATTTTTTGAGTTTTTAATTCTTTTTCAACGACATTTTGTGTAGCGATGCCCGCATGATCCATGCCTGGTAACCAAAGGGCATTAAATCCATTCATTCGTTTCCAGCGAATCAACACATCCTGAATTGTATTATCCAAGGCGTGACCCAAGTGCAAATAACCTGTGACATTGGGAGGCGGCAAGATGATGGAAAATGGTGGTTTAGTCGATTGATCAGATGCTTTGAAAAAGCCACTTTTTTCCCACCAATCGTAAATTCTGGTTTCAACTTCCGTTGGGCTGTAGCGGTCGTTGAGCTTCGTGTTTGTCGTACTTGATTGTGTTGTGTTTGATTCTGCCATGGCAAAAGCTTACTCTGGACCAGGGAAAGAGATCAAAAAATTTATTTTACTGACACAAGGGCGCTGAGGGCTTAGCTCTCATTTCTAAATCCTCGACGAAGGCCTTGCATGCCGTCTTTGACCCAATAGCCATTTCCATAAGATCGCTTCCAAAAATGCTGAAAAAGGCAATATGATTTCTTCCCACTTTCGCAAAGAAACACCAAAGCACTGTCCTTGGATAAACCACGTTCTTTGAGTTTTTCTTCAACCAGCAGAAATTCGCGCGTCGTGATTCCCTCGGGGCGCACAACCTTGACGACTCGACTTGTCAGCTTCGCAAAAGTGGAATGCGGCTCTTCTCGGTGAATAAAACTGACATCCACACCTTGAGTTTTTGCATAAGTGGCATAAAAGCCAGTTAAAATCTCAGAAAAATCTTGGCCAAAATGAAGGAGGATAAAAGGAATACGGTTCTTCACCAAATTTTCAAACTGAAACGATTCAATATGCTGAATGTTTTCATCGCTTTGACTTGAATTCATAGAGCTTCCTTTTTCGAAAAGCTTGGTACCCGAGATCTTACATTCAAAAATAGGACTATTCCAAAACAAACCAGAATTCCTGAAAAAACAAAAGGCAAATTTAAAAATTGCGTTTGACCATACAAAAATCCGCCCACTGCAGGTCCCAAAATTCGTCCTAGGGAAGACAAACTCTGGGTGACTCCCATGGATTCACCTTGTTCATTTTCATTGGATAAAACGGAAATGCTGCCCATGATCGATGGGCTGATCAATCCATTTCCTACTGCTAAAAAAGTCACAGCAAGGGCAAGCAGTCCAAGACTCGGGGCAAAAGCTATTCCAAAAAGCCCTAAGGATAAAGAAAACAATCCAGTGAACAATACTTTCTTTTCGCCAAAAAGTGGCAGCATTCGTCGAACAATAAGCCCCTGGGTTAGAATCATCATCAAACCAATATATGCAAAACCATAGCTGACTTCCTTGGCTCCCCATTGAAACAAATCATTCATGTACAAAATAAAAGTCGCTTCCATAGAGGACATGGCAAAGGAACAGAGGAAAAAAATAATCAACAAAGCATTTACAGTTTGTAATTGAAAATATTTTTCTAACAGGGCCCATCTTTTCTGACGATGCTCGGAAGAGGTTAAGTTTTTTTTCTGGGACTCATTCAATTTAAAATAAGCAAAAATAAAGGCGATAAAACACAATCCAGCTACGACTAAGGAAGGCAAACTGAATTCCATTCCGATTTTCTTCCCAACGACAGAAAGGGATCCACCTAAAGCGGGCCCTAACAGAAAACCTAAACCGAAAGCTACACCAATTAAGGCCATTCCCTTGGATCGATCTTCCTTTGTGGTAATATCTGAAATATATGCCGAAGCAGTAGACAAGCTTGCTCCAAAAAATCCAGAGAGCAATCGAGCAATAAACAACATCGTTAAATTTGTCGAATAAGCAAACAACAAATAACAACCCACTTCAGCAAGTAAACAAAAAATGATGATTGGCCGGCGCCCATAGCGATCACTTAGTTTTCCCCAAAAAGGCGAAAACAAAAATTGCATTAAAGAATAACAAGACATCAACAGCCCTACTTGTAAACTTGATGCGCCGAATTCGCGGCTGATGATGGGCAAAATAGGAATAATCACGCCAAATCCGACGAGGTACAGAAAAACTGTAAAAAAAATCACGACTAAAGCCGGAGTTGATTTTTGCTTTTGAAGGTCTGGGGACAAAACAGTATTCTCCATGCGGTTCTCAATATAGGATGATTTCAGAGTGAATCAATTGAAATCTTTGACACTATTTTTGATGATCATTACTGTTTTGAGCTGGTCTGCAACTGCAGTCGGTTTTGTGACTTACGAATCATTTAAGCCTAAACTTCTTGAGACGGATCTAAACGCCAAATATTTCAGCTCCATTTCAAACTATAAAACTTCCGGGGAAAACCAAGCCTTGCCGAATGGCAATTCTTTTACGCAATTTGATTTGGGATTGCGTGGCCGCTACGTTTTCTACCCGCGCTGGTCCCTCGTGGGCGGTGGGATTTTGGGAAATGCGACAGCTCAAGGACTCGATCGATTTAATCGCACGACCAAACGGACAAATTCTTCCATCAGCGAAATCAGTGTCGGTGCCCAGTATTTCATGGGCTTTTTTGCAGACACAGAACTTTTCCCGGAAGTGATTTTGCATTACCCCTTTGAAAAAGTGAGCACGGATTCTGCTGCAGATACCCTTCCCAACTCCGAGGGTGTTTACGAACTCACTTCAATGATGAGAATTCAGCGTGATTTAAATTCATGGCGACTCTTTGCAAATTCAGGATTAGGTATCAGAGGCGATGGCAGATCGATGCTTCTTCATTATGGAGTTGGATTTGATATTCCAACTCGAAAATTTATTTTCGGAGGCCATCTGAATGGCTATGAAAGTCTTTCAAAAGATTCTCAATCCGGCAATTCAGGCACTGGTGATCCTGAAAAAGACCGCCTTGTTTTTGCCAATCGAGTGCTGGGTGGAAGTCAGAAATATTATGCTTACAACCCTGCGCTCACAAACATCAGTGGATTTTTGAAAATAGGTCTGGGTTCTTCCATGACCTTGGGCTTTGAAGCCGGCACAAGTTTTCGTGGATCAAATGCAGCGAACGGATATTTTATAAACAGTTTGTTTTCCATGAGTTTTGATTTCAGTTCCAAATATGATTTTATAGATGAAAAAATAAAAACGAGGCGAGAAGTCATCGAAAACAAAACCGAAGCTTTCGAAGAAAATCTGCAATTCGAAGACGAAGTGATTGAACAAGTTCCACGGGATTATGGTCGGCCAAAAATTCAACCTCCAAAAAAGTCCAAACCAAGGCCCCAGCATAAGTTTCAAAGACAAAAATTTGTCAGGGACCAAAGAAATTATACGCGTCCCACAAGAAAAAATAAAACCGAGCTGCCAGTGGATTATGGTACATCAATTCAAGATGAACTGAACGATACTGAATTTCAAATTCAGTTGAAACAAGATAAAAACAAAAGATAAAAACAAAAGATAAAAACCAAAGATTATAACAAAACATAAAATTCAATTACTTCCGAACAGGATTTTTACTGTCTGAGCCAGCGGTAGGAATTTGGCTTTGCTGAAATTCAGCATTGGCCCTCAGTTTCGATTTATCTTCAACTGTAGATACTGGCTCACTTGGTGGTAAAGTCGGCCTGACACCTTCATCATCAAATTGGGCGCGATTGGTTGTGCAGGAACATTGGGGTCCATCACATTTTAAAGTCATATCAAATCGATGAATTTCAATATTTTTTATTTGTCCATTCACTGAGCCGAAGACAACTTCTTCGCCCCCTGGAAAATAAGCTCGCTCTTTTTTCGATTCGCGAACAATTTGGCCTTCGCTTTCAAGAGATGCGATTAAGTTCCGATCTGGTTCAATGGATTGATCCTGGTTTAAAGAAATTTCTTTTAATTGTCCATTTTCAAGCACTTCTGAATACTGAAGCCTTTGTAAGCCCAAGTTTTCTTCTTCTTGTAAATTGACTTCGATTCGAATTCGTTTCTTTTTTCCATCGCTTGAAAGAATGTCTTTCTCGCTCCAGTCTTCAGATCGCAGAACGGCTTCGCCCAATCCTGACATGGAATTCATCAAAACACTCTGGTTTAAGTCTGTTGTCGCGGATTCTGTTGTCGAAGGGGGAACTCCTAAACATGACTTGAGCTGGATTGAAAATTCTGCCAAGGACACACTGGGAATTTCTTGCACCTGTTGCATTCTCTGGGAGGGCTCAACAAGGGAAGTTGAGTTATCCACAGACTTGTCCTCAGGCGCCCCAGCTTGTTGCGCCAAATCCGTCGGCTCTTCGCTAGAAACAATGGAATCATCGGTATTTTCTGATAATTCAGTTCCTTGAACTTTTGAATTTAAAATTTGCTTTGAGTTGTACCAAAAAAAATAGATCCCCGCTCCCAACATAACTATAACCAAAAGTGCAGCGGAAGCGTTTTTCATGGTCTCAATATAACAGAAATTCAAGATCGCCTATACTGGAAGTTTTACTTGTCAAAACTTTAGCCATTTCCAGAAAAGCTGTCTTTGGTGTATAGCTTGGTGTAACTTACAATGTCAGTGCGCAGGAAAAACATTGGAATTCTAGTTTTTTGATTTAGGTTCTTCATCTTAACAAGGGGTCTCTTCGATGCAAAATATGAATTCTCCGACCGAAACAACCACAAACTATGACTCAAATGAACTGAGTTCACACACACGACAAGTTCCCACTTTAAGCCTTGGGGATTACACCAATGGGACCTTGGTTCAAAAAGGGTTGTTTGTTCAGCAGCTCTTTCATGGCATTAAAGATTATGGCTTTATTATTTTAAAAGACCACCCAGTCGAACAATCTCTTCTTAAAAAAGCTTATGAAATCCTAGAAGCATTTTATGCTTTACCCACAGAAACCAAGGTCAAATACGCGACAGTTGCAGGCGGTCAGCGCGGTTATACCCCATTTGGAAAAGAGCACGCCAAAGACTCCCCTGTGATGGACTTAAAAGAGTTCTGGCATGTGGGACGGGATCTTGAAGAAAAAAATAATCCTTTTTATCCACCCAATATCTGGCCTTCAGAAATTCCAGAGTTTCGAGTCATTTTTACAGAGCTTTACGCAAAACTGGAAGAAACTGGGAACATTATGATGGAAGCCCTGACGGGTCCCCTTGAAGTTCCACAAGATTTTTTTCGTCAACTGACTCATCAAGGAAATTCCATTTTGCGTCTTTTGCATTACCCGGCAATTCCTGAAGGAATCGATCCACGCTGCATTCGTGCTGCAGCCCATGAAGATATTAACTTTATCACTTTGTTACCGGCAGCAACACAAAGTGGTTTGCAGTTGAAAGACCGCGATGGAAAATGGCTTGATATCGTCAGCGATCCTGGAACTTTAATTGTCGATGCTGGAGACATGTTGGCTCGATTAACAAATGATGTGATTCCATCAACGACTCATCAAGTGATTAATCCCCAAGATGGAACGAATCAGCCACGATATTCAATGCCGTTTTTTATGCATCCGCATCCTGAAGCCATGCTGAGCTGTTTGGAATCCTGCAAAAATGCTGGCAACAACAAAAGTGCAAAATATCCACCGATTAAATCGGGTGATTTCTTATTGCAGAGATTGCGTGAAATCGGACTCATCAAGTAGTAAGCTGACGCACGATGATTATAGCTCGATCATCTCAACTTAAAGATCGGTAAATATTTTTAGTTTAATCACAGAGGCCGTAAGAGCCTCATCAAATTTAAAATGAATGTCCAAATCAAATAATCTGAAAAAATGAATCTCACGATAAGGCGATTTTTCGCCTTCAAAACCACGATAAACAAGGGGTCTTGGGTCTTGAGCGACAACGTCTTCAATCAATTTTTTCAGATCTGTTTGACCCAAATAAAATTTTTGAACTTCTTCCGATTTTGAAAAACAAGATTCCAGATCCGCTAAAGCTTCAAAGGTCCAACCCACTTGAACACTTTGCTCGGGGTTATTTTCGATCAGCTCAGCTTTTGCATCTGTTAAAGCTTCGACTTGGGGCAAGTAAGGTTTGATATCATAAACCGGAGTCTGATCGATGATATCAACTCCCCTGACTAGAATACGATCTTTTAAAACTCGAATGATCTGGACAACACTTAAGCCCAAAGGATTTGGTCGGTGGGGTGACCTCGTGGCAAATAAACCCACACTTTCACCTTTCAATCGTGGTGGATGAACTTTCCCATGAAATTCATAATTCCCATTTTGATGAAATCCAAAAATAACCCACAGATGGGAATATTGGCTGAGACCCGTCAAAGACAATTCCGGCTGCCAAAGCGGATCAATCACAATTTCTGCTACAGACTGCGAAACAATACCTGACTGTCTCGGCGTCCCAAACTTTTGTTTAAAACATGACTGAACTGACCCAATTGGCTTCAAATGCATAGACAGTGATGTGAGGAGATTTTATCAAAGCAATCAAGCGTTTTTTATTGGGACTCGATTTTTTTGCCATGATATGCACTTCAATTCAAGCAGAAGCCTTCTTACTGCGACTAGTCCTTAAAGTTTCCAGATTTTTCCATCAAACCTTTTTTGTCTTTGATAATGATTTCTTTTCCGTTCAAATCAATAAGACCTTCATTTTTAAACTCGGTCAGATGGCGAGACAGGGATTCATTGATCGTACTTGCCAGCTGAGCAAACTCATTACGAGTTAATTTCAAGTGAATTGAAATTCCCTGTGGAGTCTGCACACCAAATTTTTCCGCCAACAAAACCAATTGATAAGCAATTCTCTCTTGGACTGACGACAAATAATGAAGCTGGTTGATGCTTTCAAAATTATCGATGTCGCTCACTGCTTGAGACAACAATGTTTTCAGCAAAGGACTTGCGTGGGCCAAGGCCACCATTATTGCATCTCTGCGGTACAACCAAACTGTCGTTGGTTGAATCGCTTTAGCTAAACATTCTGAAGTGACATCTTTAACGAGTGATTTGTAACCAAAATATTCTCCAGCAGAAACTAACTTCGTGACATATTCAGAAGAAGTTGTTCGTCCTCGAGATTGAGATCTGTTTACAATTAATTTAACACACCCTGAGTGCAGATAAAAAAGGCCTTTTGGCTGATGCCCATCATGGAAAACCACTTCACCTTCGCGGAAATTAATTGTTTCATAGGGCAAGTCATAAGAGTCTGAAACTACTTGGCTTAACTCATTTTCAAAGCCGCTCATCAAACGGACTGGACTGTAACCGGCATTTAGCAGCGTTAATTTTTCCATAAATCCTCCACTGACCCTAATTCTACCGTAGTTTAATAATTTGTAAACTCAAAAATGTTCTTATTTCTGTTACATTTTCTTCCCAAAATCTCAAATTACATACTTGCCGAAGAGTCCAAAACGGACTAACTCTGCGAAAAGACATATTGATTTAAGGAGTCATGATGTATTTTGAGAAAACAAAGATCGTGCCGGCTTGCACTAAAACAAGTGTCTTTTTTTTTATTTTTTTAGCCTTTCTGGATCAAAGTTGAGCCTAGGGGATTCATTGTACCAAGCTGACCAAACAATCCAGAACTCAATTCTTAAAGTCAGCTTTGTTATTGGCTCATTTTTGGGATACGTTTTTTTTAAAACGCTTTTCAAAACGCGGGATCGTCTTTACTCTCGAAATACAAAGCGTATCGATATCCGTTTGCACCCGAATTTATTCCACTGGATTATCTGCCTGAACCAAAGACATCTGAAAAGTCGGGGTCAGATCAGTAACCAAAAATAAATAGGGCCACGCGGGGTGATATCACTGCCAAACAAAATGAGGTCCTATGAAATCTTTTGGAATCCTGTTTTTACTTTTAACCTGCGCACTCAATGTCGATGCAAGATCCATGAAAGATCCCGAGCAAGAAAAATCCAGCCTTATTCCTGCACGACGTGATTTCCAATTAAATCCTTTGATCAATCCTTGTGATGATTTCCATCAATATGTTTGCTCTCAAGCTGAAGAGTCTTTTGCACTGCCCGCAGACCGCCGGGGCCACACATTTTCCTTCAGCGATTCTGCTGAACGAATTTTAGAAGTCAGAAAACAATTTTTAGCAAAACTGACTAGAAAAAAAATAACCGGCAACCCCAATGTAAAATTAGATTTTCAAGTGCAAATCCCTCAAGCGACAGCACAAAGTCCGCGAATTTCACAAATTGCAGTGAATTACAATGCCTGTATGAATATCCAAGCCAATGTGTCTGATGAAAGATTTGTATTTACTGAAATTCAAAAACAAATCGCCGAAATCAAAACAGTGGAAGATTTTTTGAACCTTGATTTGGCTTTCAGCAAAGAAGGAAAAGAATCACTATTTGCTTTTTTTCCTATGGAAAATCTGGATGATCCAAAAAAATATGATGTGGCATTTTATGTGAATTTAATGCGTCTTTCTGACCATGATTATTATGAAAAGGCAGATCTGATCAAAGACTACAAAAAAATCATTCAAGGACTTTTTCAGCGCACCAGTAGTTTCAACTCCAAGTCTCAAGAAAAACTTTCTCCTCAAAAACGCATGGAAAGATACCTAGCTTTGGAAAAAGACTTTGTTAAAATTTTTCCAAAAGCTGCCGAACGAAGACAACGATGGAGCCAAAAGCGATATTTTTCTAAGGAAGAATTGGCTCAAAAATACTCGGCCCTGCAGATCCAGCGCCTTTATCCCCTTTTTAGCGAAAATAATTTAAATCGAATTCCCATTCCTGAAGGACTGGATTTTTTGCAGCAAAATTTAACTCCAGCGAATTTGGAAGCTTGGAAAGACGTTTTACTTGTTCATTCCACCATTGCTTTATTGGATGACAGCGATCCACAGTTTTATAATCAACAGTTTGAATTCAGAAAAAAATATTTTGGTGGTGCTCAAAAACGACCAAATCGCGAGGAACGCTGCACCCGCAAGATTGAATCCTTTAACCGCGAAATGGACGTTGTGCTGATTGATCAAATGTTTCCAAATTTTCCAAAAGAAAAATTTATTTCCCTTTCCGAAGAAATTCGCAAATCAATCATTGCTGGCTTAAACAAAAATACTTGGCTGTCTCGTAGCGGAAAAAATGCAGCCATTGAAAAAATCACCAAAGCCCGAATGCAATTGATTCAGCCTTTGAACGAAGCGGAATGGGATTTTCAGCCATTGTTAACTTATGATCTCAAACAGCCCGTTAGAAATTCGTTAAAATTGGCAGCAGCACAATTTGCGAAGACCTTGGCAGAAATGAAACTTCCCGTGAACCAAGACAAATGGGAAATGAATCCACTGACTGTCAATGCGTATTATGATCCATCAAAAAACAAATTTGTCATGCCCATTGGAATTCTCCAATACCCATTTTTCAGCAATGATATTTCCTTTGAAGAAAACTTAGGGGCCGTCGGTGCAGTCATCGGCCACGAACTGGGTCACGGAATTGATGATCAAGGATCAAAATACGATGCCACAGGAAAATTAAACGAATGGCTCACAGAAAAAGATCGCTTCGAACTGGGCCGCCGAAGCTCCAAGTTGATCGAACAATTTAACCAGATTGGGCACAACGGAACACTGACCCTGGGTGAAAACATCGGTGACTTGGTGGGATTGTCTTTTGCCTATCAAGCAGCATTTCCAAATGTGGGAGCTTCAAATCCAGAAACCATTCAAAAAAAACGTAACCTTTTTATCGGCTACGCCAGATTATGGTGCGAAGTAAAACGCCCACAAATGAAGGAACTGCAATTGAAAACAGATCCACACGCTTTGGGTTCCGCGCGAATCAACGAACAAGTGAAACACCAGCCAGGTTTTACCGAAGCTTTTTCATGCCCGGCAGGATCGAAGATGAGTTTGCCAGCTTCAGATCGGGTCCAGATCTGGTAGAGCTAGAATCAGTTTGAACGTACCCCAAAAATGGCGTACAATTTTAGGGTATGTTCAAAAGAGTAGTTAAAAAATCGAAATCACACAGTTTTTTTATGTTCGGAGCACGCGCCACTGGGAAATCATACCTTTTCAAGCCCCTGAAGCAAAAAAAATAAGAAAAGAAATGCGGCAGTTTCTCACTTGGGTGAATGGCAAAAGAACCGAAGACTCTCTCATATGTACAGCAATTGCGCATTTATGGTTTATCACAATTCACCCATTTGAAGATGGCAACGGCCGCATTGCCCGGGCCATTGCCGATATGTTTTTAACCAAATCTGAGATGGGCCGTCGGCGATTCTACAGTATGTCGGCCCAAATAAATACAGAGCGAAAAGACTATTACAAGATCCTAGAATCAACTCAAAAAGGAAGCTTAGATATTACAAGCTGGCTGGATTGGTTTCTTTCCTGTTTGAATCGTGCAATTGGAAATTCTGAATCAATGCTTTCTACCGTACTAAAAAAAGCGACATTTTGGGAAACTCATCAGCACGTCAGGTTTAATGACAGACAAAAGAAAATAATCAATCGTTTGCTGGACAGCTTTGCAGGTAAACTGACATCTTCAAAGTGGGCTGTGATGGGCAAGTGCTCTCAAGACACAGCGTCCAGGGACATCGCGGAGCTGATTGAAAATAATATCCTAAAAAAAATCCTGGCGGTGGAAGAAATACAAGTTACTCATTGATGATCGATTAGCTGTTAAATGAACACGGCGGACTTATGATGATTGATTTTCGTTCAACAATAAAAAATCTTCTAAGCTGACTGCTTTTGAAAGTGGCCTTGTTTGAACATAAGATTTAGTTACCAGAATTCCCTTATGAAAAGCTTTTTCCATCGACATGAAATCAGAAGTTTGGATTTGATTCTGATATTTGACTTCAATGGGCATTATCAGTTTTTGACTTCGATCAATGACAAGAAAATCGATTTCGTTCCCGGCATTTGATTTCCATGTGAAAACATTCCGGGGTGATGAAACACCTTCAAACAGACGATACTCGTGGCGGCGGAGAAGCTCGGTTCCAACGACACTTTCCACTATTGTAGAGGCTTCTGGAACTTCGGCTTGTTTTGTCGAGTATCCCAAGTAAGCCAAGGAAGGATCGACCCAATGCAGTTTTTTATCTTTCTTTAAAGCTACTCGATTTTTCCCTGTGTCATAACTAAAAAATGTTGAGAGTAGAAAGGCATCTCCTAGAATTCCAATGTATTTTTTTGCAGTGTCCTTGGTCATATTCAAGGGTTTGGAAAATGCCTCGAAACTGATCGCTGAAGATTTTACTTGAGAAAGACGGAAGATCACCTCCAATGCGATATTTCGATCTAATTTGCGCCGAGTGACCTCATAAAAGAAAACATCGTCGAAAACTTCAGACCCAAACAACACATCAAACTTTTTATGGTTTTTTAAATCATCTTTAAATTGCGCCACCCGGAATGGAAAGCCGCCGACTTGAAGATATTCTTCCACGGATCCTGAAGTGGATTTTCGAAACTCAGAATAACTCATAGGAAGCAGCACTCGGTCGCTCTGGATCGCTCCACCTTTGCGGCCTGCCATTCGCTCAGAACCCTGTTTCAGATCAAAGGCGGAACTCCCCGTCAGGACGATATTACAATTTGCAAGTGTTCCTGTATCCCGAAGTTTTTTAATCACTTTTTGCCAATGGGGAACCGAAGTCACTTCATCAAGAAATAAATATTTCGGTGAATACTTCGCCGTGAGCTCACATATTTGATTTTCCATGATGTTGGCATTTCGGGTGGTATCTAAGGTCATCCACACTATGGAGCTAGGATCAACATTGTGGAGGTCAATCAGTTCAGCAATCAGAAGCTTTAGTGAAACAGTTTTCCCAGAACGCCGCGGGCCCCGAAGAGTGAACAAGGCATCCCCCGAGAGTTCTTTTGCCAAAATAGGCTTTGGATTGTAGTCAATTTTGGCGGTTTTAGCCTTTTTCAGATCTAAATCCTGCCAAAGTCCACCCAAATTCCACCAAGAATTTTGAATACTTAAGTCCATTTTTAAATTTTAGCTACAGCTCTAGCGAAAATCAATGCCATTTTAGCTAGACCCAACCAAGCTCTGTCCACAAATCATCAAACGGAATGGCAAGGCCCTGTTTAAAATCTTATCGACGAGGTTCAAAATCCCCAAAATTATCGGATGTGATCCATAAACGCCACCATTTTTAGGCCTTTTCAAATTCTATTTGATTTGCGACCGAGACGTCTTTGTAGACTTCAAACACGCGAGCTTTATGATGGTGAGTCTTTTTTGAAATTTCATAAGCCGTGCTCTGCGGATTTTTTTTCAAATAAGTCGCAACGTCGGCATTCACCACAGATCCAAACAATGCGCGATTCCTAAGCTCAATACAATTTTTAAAGATTGTAACTGTCGGCAATAAAAACTTTTCCACATTCAACAAAAACTGCGGAGCAAAAATTCGATATTTTAGAAAATAAGTAGCTGGCTTTCTTGACACTGGCCCTACTAAAAGTTGTTCAACCTGAGTTTTCTTTTTACAAAATGGTTTTATGATTTTCCACTGATTACGCTTTATATTTTGTTCAATTAAAAATTCGATCAGACCACCAAGTATTGCGGAATCATACTTTTCACCTGATGAAATGAGTCGCCTGATCTTCGCAGGACTCAGTAAGTGACCAAATTCCTTCAACCAACAAAGAAGCCCCTCTGTTATTCTAGAATTCTTGAGATGAAAAGTCGCAGACAGGAAAAAAAGTTCAAGATCCACAAAGCTAGAATGCAGATTTTCACCTGGACTGTTTAAAAGCTCAGATTGAATGGCAATTCCTAAATAATTTGCCCTTTGGTGAAATGCCTCCGAGTTGATATCACCTTGGAATTTTTCTGAGATCACGTAAAGACTCCTCAAATTCATTCAAAATTTGTTTCGAAGCATCTAAAGGCGGAAAATTTGATTCCTTTATAAACAGGATAGCTTCATTTATTTCTGCGGCTGTCGGTTGCATTAACACAAGATCTTCCCAATCCTTATTTGTTTGGTCGCGACGTATTGAAAATGCCGAGGCCTTCATCTTGGGCCAAAGCACGATCCAAAATATCATTCACTTGGATTCTCCTTTTGGTATTATAATAATACCTAATTTTTACTCATAAATACAGAGTTTTATAAATACATACGTCAAAAAGAACAGCTCATAGCAGAATACAATTATGGAGTAAGTTCCACAGACTATTTAAGTTACCGAAATCTAACAGTTTTTTCTCGTTTGAGACAGTGGCGTTGGGAAATCCATCCCAACGGAATTCAAATCCTTTGCTGGAAATCGGCATTTCACGAACTTGGCTTTATCCACACGCAGGATTTTTGGTGAACTTGTGTCGACCGAGAGATGTGGGCAATCAGTTTTATTTTGGGAGTTGCTTGCCAACGCCCCAACCAAGCTCTGTCCACAAATCATCAAACGGAATGGCAAGGCCC
>JBKCTJ010000317.1:0-7263 GCA_046318875.1 Pseudobdellovibrionaceae bacterium
TTGCTAGCATCTGCGAACCATGGATCTTTCGGCGACGAATAATGAATGGCAGGAATTTGTTTTCCTTCGAACAAAGATTTCGTCAAAGAGTCACGATCGATGGCATGGATCATAGCTTGTCGAACTTTCAAGTCTTTTAAGATCGGGTGATCTAAATTGAAATCGATATGTTCGTAAACCAAGCTTGGAGTAAACGAAACGATAAATGGCAATGACTCAGCTTGAACCTTTTTTTCAAATTCCAAAGCTTGGTCAAAAGTTAAACCCAAAGTTGAAATCATATCAATAGTCCCTGAACGCAGATTCGCTTCCATCGTTCCAGTGTTCTGAATGAGCTTAACGATGATCTTCTTGATCTTTGGAGCAGATCCATAAAAATTTGGATTTGGTTCAAAAGTCACATGGTCACCTAATTTCACTTCGGAAATGACGTAAGGACCGTTGTAAAGACCCTTATTCGTAGGATCTTTTGAAAAAATAGAATTTTTTTCATAGCCTTGTGGTTCTTTACCAAACTTTTCAAAGACCGCTTCTTCGAGATGAGCTGGCAATGGTTTAAATTGACCCAATTGATTGAAATCCCAGCGAATTTTTTCATAAGTGAAAAGACACTTTTTTGGAGTAGCAGCATCAAATTCAATTTTTTCGACTAAGGTGTAAGTTTCTTTTTCGCCAACAGTGACGTTCGGAGAAGCTGCAATTTTTCGAGCTAAGGCAAAGTCTTTACAAGTGACTGGAACTCCATCGCCCCATTTTGCTGATTCCAAAATCTCCCACTGAGCTGTGAGAACTTTTTTGCCACCAACAGTTGTGATTTTTGCTAATCCATTTTCTAAAGTTGGAATTGTAGTAGCCATTTGCGGCTGCCATTTCGCATCAACATCTAAATACACTAAAGTGCGATTCACCATAGTGTACATGTAAGTCGTCGCTGCCATAGTTGCTACGAGGGGATTGAAGTTTTCAAATTCTTGGGAAATTCCCATTTTCAATTCAGCATTTGTAGGACCTGAAGTTGAAGTCGTTGCAGAAGCTCCGTCAGTGGTGGCGCCATCTTTTTTTGTGCAGCTGGTAGCCCAGATCATTGAACCTATCAGCAATGCTGTCATCGGTGCTTTCAAAGGACTTCGGCTTAACACATCTGCCGATGGTGATTTTACCTGTAATTTTTGTTCTTTCATTTCGAGATTCCTTTCAATGGAAATTTTGACTCAATAAAAAATTAGAAATTTTCCCGGGTTCAACACTTGTGTTTTGTAAACAGGTGTCATTGTGCGTTTGATCCACTAGGAATCTGGTGCACCAGGTGACATGCAACTTCCCGGCCGACTCCAGAATTCATATTGCCACCAGTTTTATGATCCACAAGGGATAAAGAAACGGGCAGAAACTGTGGAACTTTTGTTTTACAAACATCCATCACTTTCGGACATCTTGGATGAAAAGTACAACCAGATGGAGGATTGATCGGGCTCGGGACTTCACCAGAAAGAGATTTTTTGATTTTCTTTTTCCCTTCGCCTACTCGAGGAATGGCGTCAATCAAAGCTTGAGTGTATGGATGTTTTGGATTTTGAAACAATTCGTCCCTGGTGGCTTCTTCCACAATGCGACCTAAATACATCACAGCAATACGATCACAAACGTGTTCGATGACTGAGAGATCGTGAGAGATAAAAATCAAAGTCAGATTCATTCTTTTTTGGAGGTCTTTTAACAAGTTTAAAATTTGAGCTTGAATCGAGACATCCAGTGCTGAAACCGGTTCATCACAAATAATCAATTCAGGTTCCAAGGCTATGGCCCGAGCAATTGAAATACGCTGTCTTTGTCCACCTGAGAATTCATGAGGATAACGGTTGACGTGGGCTGATTTTAAACCGACTTCTTCTAAAAGTGCTTGGACCCGTTTTTCACGTTCGTCAGCAGATAAAAGTCCGTGGATTTCAAATGGCTGTTTTAAAATCTGACCAACAGTCATTCGTGGATCAAGGGATGCATAGGGATCTTGAAAGATCATTTGAATATTTTTTCGGAGCTTGCGTAAATCATTGCCTTTTAATGCTCGGAAGTCTTTGCCTTTGAATTTGATTTCACCTGATGTTGGTTCATAAAGCCTGATGACACTGCGACCCAGAGTAGATTTTCCACAGCCAGATTCTCCCACGAGGCCAAGGGTTTCACCTGGTTTTACAAAAAAGCTAACATCATCAACTGCTTTCACGTGACCCACTGTTTTGAGAAGTAGGCCTTTTTTTATGGGAAAGTGTTTCTTTAAATTTTTGACTTCGAGAATATTTTCCTGAGTGCTCATTTGATTTCCCCGATCCCTTAGCCGTTCAGCGGATTAAAGCAAGCCACTTCATGGTTTGCAGAAATTTTGGTAAGTGCAGGACGAACAGTCCAACATTGTTCAATGGCTTTGGGGCATCGGTTAACAAAGGGACATCCTTGAGGAAGGTCCAAGGGAGACGGAACGCTGCCTTCGATGGTTGTCAGTCTTTGAACTCGCTGTCCGAATTTTGGCCTAGAAGAAATCAAAGCTGATGTGTAGGGGTGTCGAGGTTCATTGAAAAGGGTTTGTGTGTCAGTTTTTTCGCAAGTTGTTCCAGCATACATCACCATGACTTCATCAGAAACTTCAGAAATAACGCCCAAATCATGGGTGATAAATTGAACAGTCATGTTTAATCGTTGTTGAAGGTTTTGAATCAATTCTAAGATCTGAGCTTGAATCGTGACATCCAAGGCAGTCGTGGGCTCATCTGCAATCAAAAAACTTGGATCACATGAAAGGGCCATGGCAATCATGGCCCGCTGTCTCATTCCACCTGAAAGTTGATGAGGGTAGGATGAATAGCGATCTCGAGGAGACGGAATCCCGACAAGAGAGAGCATTTCAATGGATCGCTCTTTGGCGGACAGAGCAGAGAGTTTTTTATGACGAATCACTTGTTCATCGATCTGCTGTCCAATCGTTAATACAGGGTTTAAAGCTGTCATAGGTTCTTGAAAAATCATGGCCATTTCGCCACCACGAGTGTCTTCGACATCGTGTTCAGACATGGAAAAAATTTCTTTGTCATTCAGGTAGAATTTACCCTTGGTGATTTTTCCTGGTCTTTCAATCAAGCGCATTAAAGAAAAGGAAGTCACTGACTTGCCACATCCGGATTCTCCCACGATGCCCAGGGTTTTCCCTTTTTCAATAGCATAGCTGATTCCATTGACGGCTTTAAAAGCACCATTTTTCATGGTGAAAGTAGTCTCTAAATTTTCAACTCGAACAACTGGTTTCGACATAGAATAATTGCTTTACCCCACAGCCTGTGCAAAATCAAAGTCAATGTTGGAAAAATAAGTCTAAATTGAGTGCTCTGCTTTTTTTGATTCACTCAAAAGCTTTTCAAAAAGATTTGTGATCAGGTGACCCATGAATTGGGACACTTTATCTCCCAATCCTTTTTTCTTTCGAAATGAAACTTCTAATATCTGATGAGAAGTGATTCTCTCAAAAATGTAATCATCGCTGGTTTTTATGTCATCAATAAGAGAAAGTTTGAGCGCTTGTTTTCCGAACCAATATTCTCCAGTTGCGACCACAGCCATATTGAGCTGAGGTCGAAACTGAGAAATAAATTCTTTGAATAAAAGATGGGTGTCTTCAAGTTGTTCTTGAAACTTTTTTTCGCCCTTTTCTGTAATTTCTCCAAGCACACTGACTGTCCGTTTGTAATCGCCTGCTATGTATTCTTTATAAGTCACATCGTGCTTTTTCAATAAGCGATTAAAGTTCGGAACCGAAGCCACAACTCCGATTGAGCCTAAAATTCCAAACGGTGCAGCAATAATTTGATTTGCTGTGCAGGCCATCATGTAGCCGCCACTTGCAGCAACTTGGTCAACAGCTACAGTTAATTTTACGTTTTTATCGCGAAGGCGCAATAATTGTGCTGCTGCAAGGCCGTACCCGTGAACAATTCCACCAGGACTTTCCAATCTGAGTAGGACTTCATCTTCTGGAGTGGCAACACTTAAAATCGCAGTAACTTCTTCTCGTAATTCTTCAACTTGAGACGCTTTCACATCGCCATCGAAATCCACCACGAAGAGTCGATTTTTCTTTTCTTCGTTGGCTTTTTTCTTAGCTTCTTTCTTTTTCGCTTTGTGTTCTTTTTTTAGAGCGTCTTTTGATAAAACGAAGCTCTTCATTCCATCTTGAAGTTGTTCATATTGCTCGTTCAAATCTTTGATTTCCAGATCTGATTTCATTTGCGATTTGGCAATCAGCATCGCAATTAAAAGCAAAATTGCAGCGACGGCGACGACAATAATTAACGCTTGTCCAAAAAAAGTGGCAAGGTTGATGAGCCCGCTGACCAAAACTTCTGACATAATGTGCCTCCCAAGTAGGGGATAAAGACCTCGACTGACGTCAGGACGATAGCTGTTCTGTGTTAAAAGGTCGAGTTTCTTTTCGTTGAATCTGCAAATAGTTTGATCTTCGGTTTACGATGAACAGATGCCAGGCCATCATCGTCTTTTCACTTTTGTTGTGTCATTGTCAGTTTTCTTGTCAGTTTTTTTTGCAGTTTCGTCGGGATTTGCAAAAGCAGGAAAATCAAAAAAAAATATACCGGATGATGATTTAATCGAAAGATTTAGTCCCGATTTAAACATTCAAGCGCAGCAGCAAATGCGAAGGTTAGATGGCTTCAAAGAACAGCGTGATGAACACAAGAGCTTTGATCGCAATCGTGAAAATGGTGAAAGCGAATATCTTGAAGAACTTCTAAAATGGGAAGAAGAGCGAGAATTCGGCTTGCGCGAGCGAAAAAAAGAATTGGCAGTGAACGAAAAAAACCAAGTCATACGTGATCGAGAGCAAAAGCAACAACAAAGAGACGCTGAACTTTTCGAAGAAGAGCAGGTTCAAAGCCGCAAAAATTATATTATTGCACGCGAAAAAATTCGGGTGCTGTCCCAACGAAAATTTTCGGAAGAAGAAGAGCTAAAGGTTTTTGAAAATCGGCCTCGATTTGATGATCGAAAACGAACTTTGTTTGGCGCAAAATCCAAATGGGGAAGCGGGAAAAGTATTGGTGGAGGCAGTGGTGGAGGCAGTGGCGGCGGGTCTGGTCTGTCGCCAAGTCCGCAACCAAGTTTTGATGATGCTTCGTCGCCGCTTGCACCTGCTGACAGCGGCAATATGGATTATTTTCCACCACCACCTCCTCCTCCGCCCATGGATGATTACAATATTCCACCACCGCCGCCCATGGATGATTTTGGAAATCCAAGCCAGGGTGATATGGGGTTTCCACCACCGCCACAACCACCTGAATTCAATCAGGGCGGTTATTAATTATTTTTTTGAGTGGGCTTCGCCGTTTAAGATTTGTTCTTTCGGAAGCCCTGTCATTGAGCTCAGACGTGAAAGAAAGTGCCACAGAACAAGACCTAAGCTGACCAGGGAAGGAACCAAGATAACCACAAACGAATATTTGGTCATTTCCCCAAGTTGAGCATTGACCATATTTTGCCTAGTTTCCGTATCGATATTCAAGTCGATAGGTATAAAAATGAAAAAGGCCAAGACAAAGTTTAAAATAGCACTGAGTAAAAATGATCCAGACAGATAAATTGTAGATTGTTTAATTAAATCTTTAAAAGCGCCCTCTTGATTTCGTTCGATTAATCTGCTGTTGACCAATTCAAGATTGATCATTTGTGGATTCAAAAACATCGTGTGCAAAAAAGGCTTTTTGCCGAATGCAGATATCAAAACAAAAGATCCGATTAAAAGCGGAAAAGCCGCTTCTTTGACCGCAAACCAAATTCCTTCAATGTGCATTAAGGAAAAACCGCCGCTGAAGGCAACGTTGATTAAACCCAAAAGTGAAATAAAATTAGGCTTTTTTGTGCGCCACAAATCATACGCACCATAGAACAAAGGAAACGCCATAGCCAAAAGCAGCGAATTCACAGCACCTAGATAAGCCCCGCCCTTATTCAAAATCATAATTGGGACGACGATATTAAAAAGGATATTCAAAAATGGATTTTCGGGCTTTGCTGCAGGTTTTAATACAGGTGTTTTTATTTCATCTGACATCGGCACATCATTATTGTGCGATTTCTTTTTTGCAATCTTTTTTGCGGTCTTTAGACAACGAATTGAAGAGTTGCATTGGAAAGAGTTGTTGAGCTATCAATCGGTGATGCCAGAACTTCCCGAAGTTGAAGTCGTTCGCCTTCAGTTGCAGTCACAACTTACTAGCAAAAATCAAACGGTTCGTTTGAGTTCTGCCATTTTTGCTAGGCCCGATTTGCGTTTTGTAATTCCACAAATAAAAATAAAGCAGATTATAGGGCAGGTTCTTCAGGGTTTTCGGCGCCATGGAAAATATTTAATTTTTGATTTTGGTGAACAAAAATTAATTTCCCATTTCGGCATGACGGGGACCTGGCGGATTTTAGCTCCTCATCATCCAAAGCAAATCCATGACCACGTTTTTTTGAGTTTTTCAGTAGGTCAATTCGAAAACACGATTGTCTACCAAGACCCGCGGCGTTTTGGCTTTTTAGACTATGAAGATCACTCTATAAAAAGCGAATTTTTGGCAAGACTTGGGCCGGATGCTCTGCTTGTTCTAGAAATAATTCCTGAACTTGAAAAAAAAATGAAAACAAGACTGACTCCGATCAAAAATTTACTTTTGGATCAGGGATTTATAGCAGGCGTTGGCAATATTTATGCGAGTGAGGCCTTGTTTCTGGCGGGAATTCATCCTTTGAAATCTGCAAA
The DNA here is from genome assembly GCA_046318875.1 of Pseudobdellovibrionaceae bacterium. Lineage (GTDB taxonomy): Bacteria > Bdellovibrionota > Bdellovibrionia > Bdellovibrionales > Bdellovibrionaceae > JBKCTJ01. The sequence goes on from JBKCTJ010000317.1 coordinate 6,809, forward strand.
GCTGATCAAGAGAAAAAAAATTGAAAAACTGATGACGGAAATACCGCGGCTTCTGCAAACATCAATTCGTTTAGGTGGGTCGAGCATCGATGATTTTCATGGTTTAGATCAAAAAGCGGGCAGTTATCAAAATAATTTTTGGGTGTATGATCGAGAAAATCAGCCTTGCCGGGTTTGTCAGAAAAAAATCCAATTTTTAAAAATGGGCCAACGGAGCACATATTATTGCTCGGCATGCCAAAAATAGTTTGTTCTCGGAAATACTTTTGTGTAGTCTAGGACTGCTTTAATAAAACATATCGTTATGGAAACGAAAGGGAAACAGATGAAAAACACTCGACTTTTATTGATCACTGCACTTCTTGGATTGGGATTTACAACAGGTTTTACTTGTTCAAAAAACGCTCCGACCGAGACAACAACAGAAGTAGCTCCTCCAGCACCGGCTCCTGAAG
>JBKCTJ010000318.1:0-26718 GCA_046318875.1 Pseudobdellovibrionaceae bacterium
GGATATTCAGTTTCTGCATTTTTACTCTCGATCCTGATGAAGATATCTGCCCAGATCGAAGCGAAAAGGGGACTTGCACCTCATTTGGTGATGAAAAAAATCTATGACGAAATCCAAGGATCGCTAAAGCCCGGTGACCAAGCCAATGTGCTTTATTGTCTGTTTGATCGCAGGCATTTTAAAATGACCTATGCTCAATTGGGGAACACCTTAGTGTATTTGCAGAATCAATCGAAGCTCACCAACTTATCAGTGACCTCTGATAAATCAGCAAACCCTGTTCCCACAGAATCCCGGACCATTGACTTGCAGCCTCGGGACAGATTGATTTTTGGTACGACGGAAATTGTTTCTATCCAAAATCTAGAAGGGGTCCCCTTTGGAATCGACCGTTTTGAAACTGTTTTAAAATCCGTTTCAAGGCCAGGAGCTCACGATTTGCGCAATGAAGTTTTGTTTGCTGTTGAACAGCATTCAAAGACTACGGAACCTGTCCGGGATATGACTCTTCTTGTGACAGAAGTTCAAGATCGGGTTATAAAGTTAACTTAATCAGAATTAACCATCAGGAATTAACCATCGGAGAAAAAAATGGCGGCAGAAATCACAATTTATGAAGGTGCTTTAGACAAAGGATTAGAGGGAATCGTTGCCTGCACAACCAAAGTTTCAAGCATTGTGGTAAACACTTTAAATTTTCGCGGTTACACCATCGAAGATTTGGCTGCTCATTCAACTTTCGAAGAAACAACTTTTTTACTTTGGAATGATCGCATGCCAAACAAAGCTGAATTGGAAAGATTCAGCCAAGAATTAAATCAAGCAGCTAAATTAGATCCAGCTTACATTTCTGTATTGAAAACCCTTCCAACCGATGTTCATCCCATGGCTTGGTTGCGTTCAGCCGTTTCTTGTCTTGCGCACTGGGATCCAAAAGCAAATGACATTGGGACAGAAGAACTGGCTAAAAAATCTGTTCATTTGACAGCAAAGATGGGCGCCATTGTCTGTGCCTTTGAAGCCATTCGAAACAAGCGAGAAGTGACTCAACCTAAAGCAGGAAAGTCTTTAGCTTGGAATTTTATGTACATGTTAAACGGTGGTAAAGAGCCTTCTTCTGACCATGTGAAAATATTTGATACTTGTTTAATTTTACACGCTGATCACGAATTAAATTGTTCAGCATTTGCGACGCGAGTGACAGCTTCATCACTGAGCGACGTTTACTCTGCAGTCGTGTCTGCGATTGGTGCCTTGAAAGGTCCATTGCATGGCGGAGCCAACGAACAAGTGATTTTGATGCTGAATAAAATTGGAACTTTAGAAAATGCGAAAAAATTTGTTCAAGATGCTCTACAAGCAAAAGAAAAAGTAATGGGCATTGGTCACCGAGTTTACAAAGATGGCGATCCAAGAGCTCACATTTTACAAAAAGTCAGCAAAGAGCAAACGGCAAAAGCTGGAATGCCACAGATGTATGAAATGTCTGTCTTGATTCACGAAACGATGGAAAAAGAAAAAGGCTTGTTACCGAACGTGGATTTTTATTCTGCAACGGTTTATTACAGCATGAAAATTCCAACGGATTTATTCACGCCTATTTTTGCAGTTTCAAGAATTAGCGGATGGCTTGCTCATGCTGGTGAACAGTATGCGAATAATCGCATTTATCGACCTCGTGGAAAATGGATGGGGCGTGAAGGTTTAAAATGGAAGCCTTTGGATCAGCGCTAGGGATTTATGGCAACTATTTTTACAAAAATTATTCATAACGAACTGCCCAGTTATAAAGTGTATGAAGATGATCGTATCATTGCGATCCTTGCTTTGGACCAAGTCAATTTAGGACATACTTTGGTCATTCCAAAAATTGAAGTGAACCATTGGATCGATGTTCCATCTGAAGATTTTTTAGCTGTGCAAAAAGCTTCTCAAAAAATCGGACAAGCGATTCATTTAGCTACAAACTGCAAACGGGTTTGTACCATGACTGTGGGGTTCGAAGTTCCCCACTATCATTTGCATTTAATTCCTGCTTGGAACATGGCGGAATTGTCTTTTGCCAGGGCGCAGAAAAGATCTGAAAATGAGATGAAAGAAACTCTGGAAAAAATAAAAGGATTTCTAGAACTTTAACTGTCAAACGAAATGTTATTCCTGGTATCGAATGAATTTTCTTTTCAAGGGCATCGAGCAGTTCTAAACTGTCGGTAAGTCATTCTTATGGCTGGAGAGGAGGTGGTGCTATGATTAACAATTGTGACAGTACCAAGGCGGAGGTTTCTAACCCTTAAGCCTTTCCTAAACAGAAATGCGAAGGAATGAGCCTTTGCCTTACACTGTAAATTGGGCGGGTGAGAACAGCATCGTAACAGATCCAGTCTCACCCGTTTTTTTTTCGAAGAAATAGTTGATATCATTTAGTCCGCTGGCGGCGCCGCAGGGGTTGGAGCATGAGCAGGAGTTTTGTTTTTTGCATCATTTTCCGAAGCTAGTTTTCGAGTTGGATCAGTAATTCGAAACGTCATCTGATCGACCCTTTTCCCATTGATTCGGGTTAACACTTTCCAAATTCCTCCAGTAGGAAATTTGAATTCGGCAGAGGCAGTTCTAATCATGGGATGTTGTTTTGACATTTCTCCTATAACGTTTTTGATCTCGTGGATCTTTTTTTGTTCTGGACTGATGAAAGTCATTTCGACGACATGGCCCTTTTCAATTTCAGAAAACCACATCAGGATAAACTGGTTAAGATTGACTTGGCTGACAAACTCGTTGGTCTTCAGACCCTCTATTTGTTGAGTGGCTGTTTCTTTAGAGAAATCCCGTTCGCTGCTGACGGCTTTGTCCATCAGTTTAGGCGCTAGATTCAGTGCAATTTCAGAATCAAATAATTTCTGTCCTAATGGATCAATTTTGTTATTTCCACAGTCGATCACTTCAAAATGCAGATGTGGGCCTGAGGAGTCCCCGGAACTCCCAACCAATGCGATTTCCTGACCACGTGCCACGACATCCCCGCGTTTGACTTTAATAGAATTTTTTCGAAGGTGAGCATAGGCTGTTCGCAAACCATTGCGGTGGCGGATCAACACAAGATTTGAATCAGGTTTTCCACGCTGAGTTTCTCGATCAAATAATCCATCCACAGTATTTTCGACGATTCCATCTGCTGCCGCCAGAACGGCGACGCCTTGATCCATTTTTCTAAAATTGGCTAAACCAAAATCGATTCCCGTATGCTGATCGTAAGTGCGCGCTTGTTTTTGTACTTTGCCTAGAAAATCCTGGGTAGACCCCACGTTTCGATCCAGATCTACAGTGTTGATGATGGCCCATGATTTACCTTGGGCTTCAGCTTCAATGGGCAAAGAAAAAGCGATCTTTTCCCCTGTGCATTGTTTTTCTGAGCCAACGATGGGCTTTTGATCTTTCGGACTGGAACTGGGTTGTCCTGAACCGTTATCCCCTTCTTGACTGATTGAATGTAGTGACACGGATAATGTGATTGCGATCAGAACGAAATGAAAATGTGAAAAAATCGATTTTGTTTTCATGCTGCTTTATCGACAGTTTAAGTCGGTGTCTTAAGACTGCCTGGACTTAAAAACCCCATGACAAAAGACCAAGTAACGTGGGAACTTTGCAACAATGGAAAAAGTCGAAAAGTTTCAAAAATTTAATCCATGGTCCCGCCATGAACTGTTGGAAGAATTTCCATTTCATTCCCCTATGCAAGTCATTCAGAGTTTGTCTGGGTTTAAAGCGCCTTTGGTCAGTTACCCTAAGTTGTCCGTTGAACAAAAAATTCAACTCATTGAAAAAATTTGTCTGTTGATCGAACAGAAACAAGAAAAAATTATCCAGTCTGAAAGTCTAGCTCAAGGGCTACCTCGGCAATTTGTTCGAGACCATGGCGTCAAGTGGGTTCTCAGATACATTCAATCTTATTTAGTCGAATTACAGTCGGATCCTTCCATGACCTTTTTGCCGGTCGGGTTAGTTTGTCTGTTGCCGAGTTGGCAACTGAGTTTTCGACAGATTGCTGAGAGTATCATCCCGGCGTTGATCACGGGAAATTGTTTGATTTTAAAATCTGATCCTCGATCGCGAAGCTCGGCTTATCTGTGGCGCGATATTTTAAATGAAGCAGAGCTTCCCGAGGGTGTTGTTCAAGTGGTGGACGGAGATGATGAGCTTGGACTTTTTCTAATGAAACATCCTGCATTTAAATCAGTGTGTTACTCTGGAACAACCAGGTTTATGGAAAGAGTGTGGTCTTCATTACCATTGTTTAGAAAAAATTTTTCGTTTTTTCTTTCCACAAAAAATGCCATGGCAATTTTGCCCGAGACCTCTGACGAGTTGATTGCCCAAAATTTGAGAAGTTGCTGGATTGGTTATGGGGAATTAAAACAAAATATTCATCGGATTTTTTGCACGGAAAAAGATTTCGACAGAGTGCAAAGTGTGATTGCTACTGAAATTCAAAAGATACAGTGGGATCAGCAGTCAATGGAATCAAGCCACTATGGTGTCCGAGTCGTCCAAACAGATCAGAACATGATTGAATCATTGAAGTCAGAAGTTGGACAGTTTCTTTTTGAAGATAAGCAAAGCGATTTAAAACCCATTGTCTATATGAACATGCCTCATTGTTCTGAATTGCAACAGGACCCTGCATCTTTGATTACAGTGAATTCAGTCAAATATGTCCATGAGATGGCAAAGTGGATAAATAATGGATATTTAGGTTATGCAGCTCTGGTTTTGGGGCCGACGGATAAAGCCAGCGCTTTAGGTAGAAAACTTGAAGTCTCGCGAGTGTGGATCAATGACTGGATGTCGGATAATCATCCCCGCGAGGTCATCCACGGACTGAAGTTGAGTTGTAAAGGTGACGTTATCAATGAACTTCAGTCAAAGCTTTGGCAATATCGCTAACAATTTTTTGTCTATTGGATCATATAAAAACAACTTTTTGACTTTAATTCACATTGAGGACAAAAAACCAACTCCCGAATTTCATTTAAATCAAATTGTTGGTCTTCAAATTTTTTTTCGTATTTGATTTCAAGGACTTCTTGGCAGAACAGGCAATTGTTATTCAAATGCACAAACTCTTTTTGCTTTTTAGTTTGGATATTTTCGAAATATTGAAGAAGAAGCTTGGGTTCTGTTTGTTTATTCATGCAGTCCTCATGGTTGTTCACTTCGGTGTCTTTCCACACTTCAAGTATTTTTCAATTGGTATTCAAGGATTGTGCCGGAAATCCTGGATCTCGGATCCGCCCTGTGGTCGAGCTCGATTTTTTCGGAATTGAGTAAGGTCCAGCCATTGATAGGGCTGCAAAGGCTGGAGGTCACTTTGAAAAGTAAAATATGTTTGTCTGTGCTGTTGCTAAGTTCCTTGGGTTTCTCGGCCTGTTTGAAAGTCGAGCCTAAATCAAAATCAGAAGAAGTCGTTAATCAACAAGTTCCTGCAGCTTCTACTGCAGGAACAAAAATCACATATATGTTGAAAGGAAAAAATGAACCAAATCAGTATTCGATTCATTTCAGCGATGTCGATAGTCTTTATATCAGAAAAATAAAAAATGGTGTTTCCACTGTTGATCGCACGGACGGTGCCGAATATGTTGATGAGAATGTCGTGTCTGGTGAAAAAATAACTTATCAATTTTTTCGTGAATTCGGAACTCAACAAACGATTCTTGAGTCAGTGGATGTGCAAATACCACGAGATTTAGTTTTTGATAAAAAAGTTATTTTAAATAAAAAAACTATCGAAGAACTTGGACTGACCGTAGAAGAGACGGGTTTTTTTCGAAAGGTTTCAGCGAATAGTTTTCGACGCATTTTCTTTTTAAAGGGAACCGAGATTGTTACGAGTGGTGAAAATTTAGAACTTGTTGCTGATGAAATTCACTTTCATCAAACAGTGATTCAAACTTTTGAAAAAAGCCAAACTGCCGATCAAGGCAAAGAGGGGCGCCATGGCGGCACCCTCAACTTCAAAGCGCGTTTGATGAGTGGCGATGTCTTTGTGGAGCTCCGCGGAGAAAACGGTGGGCAAGGTCCGAATGGCCTCCCGCCAGGTGAGAGCCTTGCCGGCACAAACGGTGAGCCTGGAAAAGCACCGGAAGAGTACACTCCGGCGAATTGTTCTTATCTTTCAATTTTATGCGGAGCTTGCCGGTCACCGGGCGAAGTCGGCAGGCCCGGTGGCAATGGAAAAAAGGGAAATGATGGATTTACCGGAATGACCGGTGGCAATTCTGGAGAGCTCAATTGGACTGCAGAAGATGCAACAAACCTGAATTGGAAAGTCATCAAATCGCCAGGCGCTGGAGGTGCAGGTGGATCCGGCGGTGCCGGTGGAAGAGCAGGAAAAGGAGCCCCAGGGACGAGTTCAATGTACTGTGGAGTTGTCCCAGCGGCCGAGGATGGAATTCCGGGGCCTTTCGGTGACCGAGGATTTAATGGAATTTCTGGACAATTAGAACCAGCTTGTCTGCAAATTCTTGATGAAAAATTTTGCCGTTAGCTCACTCAAATATGATGATGGTGAAAGTTATATAATTTTAACGAGCTCGATTAAAACTGAAGGGCTCGCGCATTTCAGTAGGCCATTGATATGGAATTTTTCGGTGGGCTTCCATCGGAGATGAAAAAGCTTCAATGGCTTCAATGAAATCATGGGAAGCTCGGTCCGATTGCATCTGATGAAAGACTTCAGATTTAATTGATCCAAAAATCGAGGCACCTGGTTCTGCTGTTCCTTTGCAAATTCTTCCATTCAGTAATACTTCGCCGACGACACAGTTGGGCATCAATTGGTAAGCTAAAAACTCTGCGCTGCCGACACATGAATTCAAATTCAATTCGGGAATAATTCCACCGACTAATTTATTCCATCCCATCCACATTGCATATTCTGGAGCTGGAATATGCATTTGGCTTGATCTTTTAAAGCGGTGTAAGCTTTGCCAATATGCATGCAATATTGCGAAAGTGTGGGCTTTCCACATGATGGACTGAATATTGTCAATAGTACGACGTTCTTGGCTGATTTGGTTGAGCCAAACTTCATAAGCTAGTCCTGATTGCTCGGAATAACCTAGAACCCCATCGACTCTGTTGCGAGCAATTGTTCCCGCAGCTGCAAAATATTCGTTCCATGCAGCGCACACTTCATGGCGTAAGATGGGCGGCTGACTTTCTCCTGGTAAAGGTCGTCGTGTCGGAAATTTTCCAATAAAAACACTTTTGTCACAGGAGATGCCAAGCTCACGTTCTTTCATATAAGCATAGGCTTCGATATTCAAAGATGCATTTGGACCGTGCCAAATTAATTCTTCAGAACGTTTTGTAATTTCCTGAAAACCTGTCAGATAATAGGTCGCGCCCACAAGTCCTAAGTGGCAAGCTTCATTTTTAAGTTTTTTCGCGGAATCACAAGCTGTGGGACAGTTCTTGCCTGAATTTAAATTGCAATGACGAAGGCATCTATTCATATCAAAATTCGAATCACAATCAGCTGTGCAATTTACTGCGGGATGTTTTTGTCCCATTTCGACCAGCATGCTCATTCGGCTGAGGCGGTTGTCACGAGCTGAAAAAACCATGTCCTGCTCGTTTTTCATAGCAAGAATCCATCTGAGACTTTCATGAACAGTTTGGGTGTATGCTTGGACTGGCAAAGCCATGGTACACACTAAGGCAAAAATCGTAAAAATGTTCGTCAGGTGATTAAGCTGTATCTGCATTTTGAACCTCATCTGTAAATAGCTCCGTCTGAGAAACAATGTCGTTTCAGTATTTTAAGAAATGCAAACTTGGGGTCCAAACTTGTGCGGCAAGGCTCATGAGAGGCCATCAAAAATGCTCTTTTTTGACACGCTCAAAAGAGATCGTCACCTCTTGCCAAATGGAAACTGAGGAAAATCAGAAACTTATATTTGGAATGCTTATTGTAAATTCAAATTTTGAAAATATCGTTTCTCTGCATGGGAAATTCATCTCACTGAAATTGCAACCGTATCAAAAAAGGATGGGACATGAAAAAATATTTATTTGTTGTAAGCTTATTAGTTTCATCAGTGAGTGCATTTGCGGCCAACAGCGAAGAAGAGCTCTTAGAAGCCAATAAAAAAGTTACTGAGTTTTTGAATAACACAAGCATGGCACGAACTAGAACTTATTGCGTTGAGGGCAAAGATGACTGTCGAATTTTGGTTCAACGAGCAGATAAGTTGACTGGTAAGCTTTCAAAGTCATTCTATGATGTTTTTCAGTCTCGTGATCGAAAGGTCACTAGCATATGTTTTTCAATTTATGACGAAGCCACTAAATCTTATGGAGTTTATTCTGATTTAACAGCAGATGCAGATATTGTGATTAATCAAATTTTGAGTTTGAATAAAAATGTGAAAATAACATTTGATGGATCAGGCTATCCAACGATTCACAATCTTGTGTTGAGTAAGCTAGGAACAACCAATGGCGTTCTTGGTACCTTGAGTTTTAGCTCAAAAGGCTCTTCTGTTTCTGGGCATCTAATTGAGCTAGCCACTCCAGAGGTCTTGGGAAATGCTGTTCATATTGACTATAAGCTTATTCCATAGTTATTTGGCCAAGGATTTGCTGTGAATCTGAGGCTGCATTTATGAGATTAAAAGTTCAACCGACTACGGCTGGTTCAATGAACAAGGTGACCTTTTAAGCGCAAACCCCGCACGCATGTGAATGATCGAAAGGTGCTACCTGAAGAAGGGAGCGCAGTGCTCGCATACCGGAAACTTCATCCCGATATTGGTTACATCAAGATCGGTGGAAATTTTTTTTAATCATGATGCTTGATGGTTTTTCCAGGTATTTGCTTGATAGGGAACTCATGCCCGACATGCTCGGCTCTTCAGTTGAAATATTTGTGGCCAGAGTGAAGGAAAAATATCCGGAGAGGCCACGGGGTCGATCGACTTTTTTTGTTCCGCTGTCTAAAAACGAGACATTGAAATCGAACTGAGCGTAAGATCAGTTCTATTTGACAAGACACAAGAATTGCAACTTATGTTTGCTGCTCGAAGAACCATCGGATCGAGGCAAAGGAGAATGATATGTTCAGATCAAAAAAAACGATTTTTAAATGTTTTTTGATAGCAAGTTGCAGTCAGGTTGCAACAGCTTCAGTTTCTCAAAATTTAAGTCTTGATGAAACGGCGCTGTGGCCCAAATCAAAATTTATGAGTTATCAACAAAATCAATTTGCAGTGAACGATCCAGCCGGGGACTTGATATTAGCAAGACTGTTATCGCATTTTCCATTCGATGTGATCAAAATCAAAATGGGAAGCTTAAAAATAGCAGTCCCACAGCAAGAAATGTTTTCTTATGAAGCAAGCCCTGCGTGTTTAAGTCAAAATATTTTGGATCAAACTTGCCGTGAAGCAGGTTATATTTCGCGCACCGAAATAGAAAATCCAGAGCCATTTGTGGAAGGTACTGAAACCCCATTGAAGCAAGCGGACTTGCTGAAGGCATTTGTTCGCGTCATTCAAGAAGAAAAGTTAAAATCAAATATTAATCCCTCGATATCTGAAGCACCAAGATGGTCTGATGAGTTTATTTCAAAATATACAAATAAATACAGTTTTTCGGGCCCTTCAAATCCTGAAGACTATGGATATATTACTGATCTTTTTGATAAGCCCCTAGTCGCCTTGTTTTTTGGATCGACTTCGAAATTTATGATCACTGGAAAGGAAGAACAGCTGACGCGATGGCTAGTCAGTCAGCCTCTGCGGTCAGTCACTTTGATCGATCTGTTTCGTAAGGCTTATTTAATGCACGAAGGAGACTTGCACCACGCGATGTTGTCAGCAGAAAATATTTTATCACGTCGGTGGAGACACGCGTCGCGTGAAGACTTGCAGATGACACGTCGATTGAAGCCTTTTACGAACTGGAAAAACAATAATGTTAACGACAATTTTGGATCTTGGTATCACTTTTGGGGTGTTGCCTATTATGGCCTAATTCGTGGAAAAGAAAAAGCGGTATGGGCTGCCAATGTGGAACACAAAGGCAGTGTTTTCCTGGGTTCAGACGATTTTGAAATGCAGGAAAACTTTGTCAATCTTCACGGTGCGATTTTGGGCGGGGAACTGCGAGAAATGATTTTAAACGAGACGTGGAAAACAATGAAAACTGCGGCTGATGATGTTCAGGAGTCATCATACCGTCATTATCAAATCGATTATTCCGCTCAGGAAAATGGTAAATAAGATGAATGCAACATCGTTTTTTAAATTGTTCTTTTTCAGCATTCAGACAATGACTTTTTCTGCTGCGGCTTTCGGGATCCAATTTCCAGAAGCACGATATCAGGAAGTTTCTCAAATTTATTTTCAGACTGTCCCACAGACTTCCACTCAAGTTCCTTATTTTGCAAAATTGCTTTCGCAAAATGAAATGATGAATAAAAATTTTTTTTCTGGGGCAGTCATTCAAAATTCAAGATCAAAAATTGTCCATGTGAATTCAAGATTTTTTCTGAATATTGCAATTGAAAAAATTAAGACACCAATTTTGTGGAGTCCAGAAAGTATGATGGCTTTGGTCCCTACGACTAAATTTCGCAATCAGGGAAATTCATTGATCGCGACTTATCAAATTTCTGGCTTTGCTAATTTGTTTTTACCTTCGTCTACGATGGAATGTGTCTTTCAACAGCGAATTTCTGAGCAAGAGATTCCATTGAGTGTTCCGGACTCAAATGTTTACTTAAATGAAGTTGGTACGGCAGCTAATCCAGATTTCGTTGTTGTTCAAGTTTGCAGAGGCTTTAATCAAGCATTTGTGGAAACGTCGCAAGTTTTGCGATTTTACAGATTAGGCAAAAATCAAACGATGATGACAGCAAAAACTTTGATGTCTGTAGATCCTGATTTTTATGACACGGTTGATTTTCCCTTTGTAACTCCTTGGACAGTTGTTCGAGATAACTATTTAGCGGAAGTCTATAATTTAAAAAATGTTTTAGAACTAAAATTAAAATAAGCGGTAAATCATTGTGAAGGAAATTGTCATGAAACTGAAAATATTGTTTTTTGTTATGTTCATTGCATCCCAGGCCCATGCTCTTTCTGCTCAGTATCAACCGTATTTGAATTATGAAACGAACTGGTCAAGTTCAAACTATAATGCGTTTAAATCCTTAGCTTCTGATGCCAGTGTGCCACGACAGACATTTCAAGGACAAGTCACAGCTGAGCAGTACAGCTTGGTTCAAAATATGAGAAGCAAAGAATTCTCGGCAAGTTCCCTGCAGGACAATCAGCCCGCACGGTTGATGCAGTTTAAAACTCAGACTCGGATCACAGCAGCCAGGGCAGGTTTAATGTTGAATGATGCTTTTTGGTCAGAACAGAATTTTGGAAATTTAGCACAGGCCCGATTTTCCCTGCAGAACGGGGTCACTGTTCTTTCTTATGATATTACGATTGCCGAGATTTCTTGCCAGTTCCGACAGAAAATCGTGAATGAAAATCATCCAGAATGGAATTACTATAATGCTGTGGCAAATGTTGTTGCTGCGGATTCCATGAGAACCAAACGATTGAAAAAAATCATCGTGCAAGCCTGTGCTCGTTTCAGTCATTTGATGACACATAATATCCAATTGAATTTTTTGTTTCAAGATTCAAATGTGAACGCACAAAACACTGTTTACTTAGTTGGTTACAATCAGAGCTTTGTCAAAGAGGCTTCGATGTCCAAACTGAATTTAGCATTTCTATGGAGCGGTGTTGAAGCAGGTATTTCTAATGAAATTTTCAGTCGCTTTTTAATTTTGGATCGCAATGTTAAACAGTTTTTAAAATAAAAGTTAATCTCGGCGCCGGATTTCAGTCCACTTTTTCAGGAGCCCATTGATTTCTGCGGATGATGGCGAATCAACTTGGGTCATGACTTTCATTGAAGAGATTTGCTGGTAAGCTTTTTCGTAAGGTGAGTCTTTCATTGCAGCTTCTACGACGGGAAACATAACATTTTTCATCATTATCTCTTTTTGTCCTTCTAAGGACAGCATCAGGGCGATAAATTTTTCGGCAAGTTCACATTGTTTGCAAAATTCTGGGACTGCGAAATATTCGTATTGCATCGGCAGCGGCTCATCGAAGGGAATGAATTGAAAATTCGAATCGTTCTCAGTCATTTCGTGGAATACTGGAGATGTGATGTATGAGAATACCAGATCGGCTTGATTTTTCAGGAAAAGTCCATAGGCCTGGGACCATGATGAAGAAAAAGTCGCTCCACTTTTCATTAGCTCGTGCAAAAAGTTCTCTCCCTCTTCTTGGCCTTTGACTTTCAAAGTCCAAAGATAAAACTGCAAGCCCGGAGAACTTGTACGAGGGTCCTGAAACACAATACGCTTTGACCATTCAGGCTTGAGGAGATCATTAAGCTTTTTTGGGTAGATCAAATCGGTTTTTTTGCCCACAAAGCCAAGGACGCTCCAGTCGTAGGGAACAAAATAAGGATTCAGCAAAGCTACTTTCACTTGTGGTGCAAAGGGAACATCGGCGATGTTTAATTTCCGCCATTTGACCAAAGAGAGAGCTTTATTCAAATCATATTGATCCAAGCCTATGACCAAATCGGCACCTAAGTTTTCGCCTTCGATTTTTAATCTTTGTAAAAGAATTCCAGAATCAGGGCCCGAGAAAAATTCCACTCGGCAAAGACAGTCTTTTTCAAAAATTTGTTTGAGACTTTGCCCAGCCTGACTCGCAAAAGAATCATAAGCAAAAACTTTTAAGGTCGGAATGACCATTTTCTTTGCTGATTCTTCATTCCGATTTAAAAAAATCAAAAATAAAACTGTAAATACGGCAACGATAAAACCTAAAAAATGTTTCACAATCTACCACCACACTCCGCGACGACGCTTGAAAAAATAATAGTCGACTCCAAGACAGCGACCAGCTCCGACCCATGCAAGGGTCAAGTGAATGGCAATGAATGCTTTATACAATTGTTCATTTTGTGGCGAAGATAAATAAATCATATTGAAACAAAAGAGTGCGGCTAGCAAAGCAGTGGGTCGAACCACATAACCAATTAAAAAAGAAATAGCGATGGCAAATTCAATACCCACCACGGCGAAACCAAAACTCTGCCAGTGTGGTACAAGTTTTTGGATGATAAACATTTTATACCAATCAAATGCCTGGCTCTGTGGTAACCATTCCATGACGGACTCTGCAAATTTTGGACGAGTTAAAAAGTCGCTGCTTAATTTAAACAGGGCTTGTTGTAAATAATAATAGCCTAAAAATATGCGTAGAAATGCAATAGGATACAAATGATTGACGTATTTTAAGCTCTGAAAGAAATCCAAAAACATAAAAACATTAGACCCCTTTTCTGGAACAGAGGTCAAAAAGAAAACACTTATCGCAAGACGGACTTCGAGCTTTGCAAAGGCTACGACCATGACTAATTAAGTAATGCGAAATCATGATCCAATCTTCATGGGGCACAAACTTCATTAACTTTTGTTCAAGAATCACTGCATTTTCTGTTTTAACCCAACCAAAACGATTCGTCAGGCGAGACACATGGGTATCCACTACGATTCCACTAATGATTCCATACGCATTTCCCAAAACGACATTGGCCGTTTTTCTGCCGACACCGGGAAGCTCGACGAGTTGATCCAAATTTTGAGGAACTTCAGACTTATATTTTTCGACTAAGGTCGTGGCGCAGGTCTTTAAACTCTTCGCTTTATTTTTGTAAAATCCTGCAGAGAAAATAATTTTTTCGATTTGCGGAAGGGTTGCTTCACTCAAAGCTAAGGGAGTTGGGTAAACGGCAAATAGAACTTGGGTCACTTGGTTGACCCTTTCATCTGTGCATTGGGCAGATAAAATAGTTGCGATCAATAGTTCAAAAGGGTTTTTAAAAACGAGGGCACAATGGGCATCAGGATAATTTTTCTTTAGACCTTGGATGATTTGTAGAGCATTTTCGGTTTTAGCTTTGTTCACCAAAGTCACCGATGGCTTCAACAGGACAACCTTCCATAGCCTCTTTGCAAAGAGCTTCTTCTTCCGGAGTTGCAGGTTGTTTTGAAACATAGGCATGGCCGTCTTCTTCGTGCATAGCAAAATTTTGTGGAGCAGTGAAAACGCAGGCGTCACAAGCAATACAGGTTTGGTCTACAAACATCTTGCCGTGTTTGTTTTCTTTCCATTTTGTCTTTAAATCAGCCACTTCAAAACTCCTTCAAGGCTTTGGTTTTAACGGGACTAGGTGGCAGAGTCAAATCCTCAAGATCTTTGTCTCATTTGTGTCGAGTCTTGAACGCATCTTATTCTTATTTTCAGGGTTCTGCCTGTAAAATAGGGGTATCTACTTTTTTTCTTCTTTGGAGGTCATTTATGCTTTCCGGACCCATGAATCCAAGCCCGACAGAATACGACCGAGTCATTCAGTTTTTAAATCAGACTCTTCGGCCGAATCTGCCATGGTCCATCTCCGAAGAATACCCCAATGCGTTGTTACCGAACAATATCCACAACATCACCATTCTAAAAGATGGAAATGATGTTGTTTCACATGCTGTTTTAAAGCCCCTAGTCGTTAAATCCCCCCACGTGATTTTTAAAGTGGGCACCATTGGATCTGTGGTCACCAAAGAGGACCATCGAAATCAAGGCTTCAGCCAAAAGATCATCCAAAATTGTTTGGATTTAGCTCGAGAACAGTCTTGTGATGTGGCAATTCTGTGGACGAACTTGTACGAGTTCTATCAAAAAATGGGCTTTGAGCTTTCGGGATATGAAATTTCCATGGTGTTTGAGAAGGAATTCACTTCTCCTGTCAAAAAACTCTACCGATTTTCTGAAGAAAAAAATGTGTCTCCTGAAGCTTTGCTCAGATTGTATTCCTTACACAGTGTGAATTCGCTGCGTACGGTCGACGACATGAGAAAGTTTCTGGCGATTCCAAAAACTAAACTTTATACCGCTTGGAATACTGAACATCAGTTATTAGCTTACGCAGTCGAAGGCAAAGGCATCGATTTAGACAGCTACATTCATGAATGGGGTGGTGGGGTCTCTGATTTGATCTCGCTCTTGAGTCATATTCGAACAGTGAAAAAAAAACCGATGACTTTGATTGCTCCGAAACACGCTCAAAATTTAATTCAACAGTTAAAACCCTATTCACAAGTTTCCAATGAAGGCTTTTTAGGAATGATGAAAATTATCAACTTTGACCAACTTTCAGCAAAAATTAAACGGGCCATGCGCGCCGAGGGATATTCACAAATTGTCCTTGAAAAACATCCCCAATTTTATTTGCTCGGCTACGGTGAGAATTTAATCACATTGGATCATGAAGCTGATCTGATTCGCTTGCTGTTTGGACCATTGAATGTGGGGGATCTGGATACATTGACTCCAGAAACAAAACAAATTTTTTCTAAAATCTTTCCTTTGCCACTTTGGATTTGGGGATGGGATTCAATATAAAATATTTAATTGTTTTTTTTCTTGTTTGCACGGGTTGCTTAAAAAAACCAGCGGAATTGTCCATTGATGACGGAGTTCCTGCTGACATTGCAGCTATCGAAGATGCGCTTGCGAGTGGTTTTGGCGACATTGATCCTTTGCAAATGAAGCAAGATGAATTTGTTGCGGCAGCACAGACTCAACAAATTTTTGATTTGCCTTTAAGGGTGGCTTTCCAAGTGGGAAATTCAATATACAAAAGAAAAACGCATCCCGATCGAGTTGATTTTACAATTTTACAACAACTTGTAGAGTACGATGCTAATCAAAATCAAAAATCATCGGTGTCACAGCGTGAACTGTCGGTTGTGACTGGGCTTCAGCAAGCTAACTCAATCTCTGAGCAGTCTCTTTCGCTTTTGTTTCAAAGATCTTCTCAGCACCCGAGTATCAGATTTTGCAGATCGCTCTTTGATCCAGCGGCGAACTCGACTGATATTCTTGCCCAAGCTCGCAGTCGAAATGTTATTGCTCAAAAAGTAAAAACAAATTTGACTCGCCCCTATAGCGATCGCAGTTCACCCATCAGCCTTGAATCATTTTGTAGTGTTGCTTTGGCCTGCGAATTTGTTGGTGAATGTTTTAATTTTGAAACTTTTGAAAGCTATGAGCGTCCACCAAAATACGTTGCGGAATCTCCGAATTGCCAAGATATTCCAAACTGCTTGATTAAAGTAGTTACAACTAAATTCGCTTTTGTTTTTGTCGATACGGATTCTGAAGGGAATGAACTGCGAAACAAAATTCTTTATGAAGTCCGTCTTAGCCCCGATGTACCCTATTTGGCGCGGTTACTTTCGCAATGTCGCCAAGGAATTGTTCCCGTCGATTCAGCAACAAAAGTTTACGCAAAAATATGTGATCAAGTCACCGATTTTGAACCCGGAACAACTGAAACAAAATAAGACCATTCGTCATCTTGACCTTCGAAAATCCATCAAGATAAAATAATCAAGGGATCACTATGAAAAAAAAAATCGCTCTAGTTTTTGGTGGAAAATCAGCTGAACACGAAGTTTCAGTCAACTCAGCTCGAAATATTGCAAAAGCCATCGATCTTGAAAAGTTTGATCTGTATGGTCTTGGAATCAGCATTCAAGGGAGCTGGTATCTTTTTGATCAAGTGGCAGACTGGGAGCATTTAAAAACACTGAGTGACCTCAAGATATCAAAGGATTCCAAAGCGAAACCCTGCAGTTTAATTTTTTACCAAGGCCATCCAAAAATTCAGCTTTTACAAACAAATCAATTTTTAGATGTGCACTGCGCTTTCCCAATTAATCATGGAACATTCGGTGAAGACGGGTGCATCCAAGGATATTTCAAAATGGTCAACTTACCATTTGTCGGATGTGATGTTTTTTCTTCGTCCTTGGGTATGGACAAAGATTTTATGAAACGAGTCCTCACTTTTGCTGGCATACCTAATGCAAATTTTGTAGTTTTGAAAAAAAATAAATTACCTCATTACGACGACATGATCAAAAAAATTGGCACTCCATTTTTCATCAAGCCAGCAAATATGGGATCCAGTGTTGGTGTTCACAAAATTAAAACCGAAACTGATTACATCGAAAAAACCAAAGAAGCTTTCCAGTACGATCACAAACTGATCGCGGAAGAATTTATTCAAGGCCGAGAAATAGAATGCTCTGTGAAAGGAAATCGATGGAAAGCCGAAGCTTCAGTTTGCGGAGAAGTCGTCCCAAAACACGAATTTTATTCTTATGAAGCCAAATACTTGGATGATGAAGGAGCCAGTCTTCATATTCCAGCTGATCTCACTCAACACAAATCCGAAGAATTAAGAAAGTTAGCAGTCACAGTGTTTGAAACTTTAGCCTGCGAAGGCATGGCCCGGGTCGACTTTTTTTTGAAAAAAAGCGGCGAAATCTTCGTCAACGAAATCAACACACTCCCAGGTTTTACGAAAATTTCAATGTACCCAAAAATGTGGGAAGCCGCAGGCCTCTCCTACACAAATCTAATTACAAATCTAATCGAGTTAGCTCTAGATAAATCCAAAGAAGACCAACAACTCAACACAACTTTTCTTGATTTAGAATCTTAGAACGATTTTGGCCGCCTAGCCTCGATGGTTCGGGATCGCTGAACTCAGTTTTTCGTCTTAAAGCAGAGTTTCTTTTACAATCCGCCCGTTTTCAATATGGCTCACTTTCTTTGCAAGGAAGTGGACATCAGCTTCATCGTGGGTCACTAGAATTGTTGGAATTTGTTCGGTTTCAATGATTGCTTTAATCATCAATCGACTTTCATGTTTGAGACCGGCATCTAAAGCACTAAAAGGCTCATCGAGCAGAAGAATTCGGGGTTTGCCAATTAAGGCCATGGCCAAAGCAATGCGCTGTCTTTCGCCTCCTGATAGGAGCGATGCCTTTCTGTGGGAGAATTTATCCAAGCCTAAAAGATGATTCCAGGATTCGATTTTTTGGTCGGCTTCTTCTTTGGGTATATTTCGGGCTTCTGATGCAAAATAAATATTATTTAATCCAGTTAAGTGGGGGAATAGTTCATAATTTTGAAAGACGACTCCGAGGCGGCGGTCTTGCGGTGGGAGTTGGGCAATATTTACTCCATTGATGACCCATTCGAATTTTGCTGGTTCAAGACCGCAGAGACATCGAAACACAGATGTTTTTCCTGATCCTGATGATCCCCACAGCGCAGTGACTCCTTGATCCAAGATTTCCCATTGTGGAATGTCCAAAGAAAAATCTTTATAAGTCCTTGTGAGTTGTTTGATGTACGACATGACCTAACCTTTGTATCCCACTATAAACTATAAAAATCAATATTCCTAATCCTGCTGAAAGAATCATGGCTTGGTCCAAGCGATATTGATTTGCAAGACGCTGAATGACTTGTGCCAATGAAACGTGGTGTTTCGAAATCATATTTGAAATCACGAAGTCACCCATCACCCATACTGCAAGCAAAGCCGATGATTGAAACAGGCTGGAGGATATCGACTTAAAGACCACTTTCTTAAAAAACTGAAATTCACTCGCACTTAAAATTTTTGAAAGCTCATATTGTTTTTGGAGTTCTGCGAGTCTTGGAAAAATAACATTACGAAGAAAATACAAATGAAAAATCAGCAAATAGGCTGTGATCAACTGAGCAGTTTCCGGCAAATGAAGACGATTTCCCCAAATCAAAACACCGAAGCCAACAAGGGCGCTTGTTGGCCCTAAAAAAAATCTGACAAATTTTGGAAGAACTGTGGAAAAATACAAATAGGTTGCAAGGCAGCTCATGGCGAAAGCTGCCACTGCAGAAGACAAGCCCAAACTTACGGAGTGCAGAATGGGTTCAAAAAGTTCGAGGGACTGAATTTGCTTCCATTGAAACAAAAATTGGGATTGAAAAAATGAGACACTGTAACCCAGCAACAGGATTCCGACGGGAATCAAAACAATGCACCACAAATAAGGGATGCCGATCCAATGGGAGTTGTTGATTTGATTTTTTTTTTCTTGAGAGGATGGCCGCAACGTAAAGTAAAAGAGGCTTCCCAAAAATAGACTTTGCAAAAGAGAAATGAAAACAGCTCCGGACCAATCACTTTCATAGCGAATGATTTCGTAAATCATCACTTCAAAACTGCTGACCTGTTGTCCGCCGACGAGCATGGGGACAGAGAAGCTTAAAAAAGAATAAATAAAAAGAACTGAAAAACTAACAAACAGATCAAAACGGATTAACGGAATAAGAATACGAGAAAGAACTTTCCATTTCCCGGCGCCAAGGATCATGGCCAGATCAACACAAGAACCTGCTTTATGGGAAATTCCTTCATAAATAATGATCCCAGACATTCCAAAATTCATAAGAACGTGAATAATCACGACTCCCCACAGCCCCATGGGAAAGTCCTTCCATACCTGAAGAACTGCAAGCACGAAAAACAATGTAGGTACATAAAATGGGATAAAACAAAGTGCAGTCAGTATTTTTTTAAATTTTTCTGTTTGAATTTTACAAAGCCCCAGTGCAACCATAAATCCAAGAGCCGTGCCTGTCATGGCAGAGAGAAAACTTTGAAGCAGAGTATTTTTGCAAACCCACCAGAATTCCGGCCAATTCAACTGAGCACTTGCAGAAAATTCAGAAATTAAAAACAAGTAAGGCAGAATTAGAAAAGCAATAAAACCGAGGCATAGAACAGTAATTATTTTGGGCGCAATATGTGACAAACTTGACCGCCATTTTGTTCGAAATAATTCTGGTGATATTCTTCAGCGGCATAAAAAATTTCAGTGGGAATAATTTGGGTGACACTGGGATTAGAAAAAATGTTTGATTTATCAAATTCACGCTGGCTTTCTTGGGCAACTGTCTTTTGTTCTTCGGAATGATAAAAAATCACAGAGCGATATTGAGTTCCAACATCGACTCCCTGGCGGTTCAGTTGAGTTGGATCGTGCAATCTCCAAAAGTAATCTAGGAGCTGCTTATAAGAAATTTTTGTTGGATCAAATTCAACCATGACCACTTCAGCGTGATTTGTTGTACCTTTTTTAATGTCGTTGTAAGTGGGATTAACGAGTTTTCCACCTTCGTATCCACAAGTAGTTTCAAGAACGCCCGGAATTTTTTTTAAGATATGTTCAACGCCCCAGAAGCAACCGGCACCGAAAGTAGCTTTTTGTGTTTTCATCGTGTAAACTTACTTTTTATTCGTAGTCTTTGCACCCTTTTTTGCTTTGCATGAGGTAATCGTTTTCGGGGAAACGCTGATGCCTGGCACGTTTTCACCTTCCACAATTTTTTTAACACAATCTATTTTTGGAGCTTTTTTTGGAACTTTGTATCCCAGCAAAAACCCACCTGGTTTGTAACCCCCGGCATCGCAAGCTTTTTTGATGACTTCACAAGCTGGCGAAGACAAATCATAACCGAAAGCGCCTTGAAAAATAAAAACGGGTAAAATCAAAAGCATTTTTTTCATTCAATTCCTCTTTGATTCAGCAAACATGTTTAGGATATCAGGCTTATACATAGAAACAATTGACTAACTTGAGCTCGTAGAGTTTCAAGACTCGAGTTTGTTTCAATGACTCAGTGAGCCTAGTCGCCAGACCTTAGTCCTAAAATAACATAATGCGCTATAAAAATAATACATGAGTGATTTCAAGCATTAGACACGTTGCGCTAAAAATACCTAGACCAAAGCCCTAAAGTCAACTCGACCTTAGCCGAGAAGTTACATGACATGTTGGACGCAGTTCTAGAGAAATCAAGCGCAAGCAAGAAGCCTCATAGAACATAAAGTTCGCCCTAGTGAAAGTTGCAGTCACAGCTTTCACTCTATTCGCGGACCCAGCTCCACAAACAAATGTGAGTTAGTTCAATCGATGTGATCGTTGTGGGTTGCACGTGTTTATCGTCACAAAAGGGTGACAGGAGGTTTCTTGCATGGGCTTAAGAATTCAGACGAATATGGCGGCAATTTCCGCTCAGAAAGTCATGGACAAACAGTTGAGGCGTTCAGAGCACGCCTCGCAAGCATTGGCTTCTGGAAACAGAATCGTCAAAGCGGGAGATGACGCTGCCGGATTAGCGATCTCGGAAAACATTCGGTCCCAAGTTCGTGGTATGAGTATGGCTCGGAACAACGCTTTTAATGCGATCAGCGCCGTACAAGTCTCTGAAGGTGGATTGAACGAAATTTCAAATATTATGATCAGATTAAGAGAGCTGGGAATCCAGGCGGCAAGCGATAACATCGGTGACCGTGAACGGGGATACATTGAGCTCGAAGCACAAAACATCATCTCAGAAGCGGATCGTATTGCTAAAACCACAGTCTTTGGTGATAACAAACTCTTGGACGGATCTGGTGGTGATATGGAATTCCAAGTGGGCCTCAACGGCAGTGAGGAAAATCAAATACGATACACGTTATCGTCGGACGCTCGAGCAGATGCATTAGGTTTAGATGGACTCAGTGTCAGTTCGAAAGAAGATGCACGGGATTTGCTGGATCAAATCGATGAATCCATGGGAAAAGTTGGGGATATGCGCGCCAGCTTTGGTGCGATGCAGAATCGATTGGAATCGACGGTGAATAACATCGATACCCAATACGAAAACTTATCTGCTGCGAAATCCAGGATCTCGGATACAGATATCGCAAAAGAGAGTACAGAGTTGGCATCAGCAAATATTTTGCAAAATGCAGCGGTTTCCGTGTTAGCTCAAGCAAATCAAATTCCTGGAGTTGCGTTGAAGCTTTTAAACTAATTTATTTTTATTTATTAATTTTTTTGTTCAAGGTTCTGTGAGTCGTTACCCACATGACGACTCCTAAGCCCACCCAGGAAAGTGACTTTGCTTTCCTGGGATTTTTTGAGGGGATGTTCAATGCGGAGGCTTAAGGATTTGAACAGTTTAAGGTTTCTTCAGTGAATTCGTTTTTTGCAGCATTCTTGTGAGAAACGAGATCGAATTTGAGCGTATCAGATTCGCAAGCAGATTTCAGAATCTGAGCAGCGGATGCAGTATTTGAAATGATTTGATTAAATTGTTTGTTATCTAGACCAAATGTTTCCTTGAAATAACTGTACAAAGCACCTTGAGATTTGAAATCTAAATCCATTTTGATGATTTTTTTATAGAGCCGTGGATTTAAATGCTTAAATTTTTCCAAAAATTTTTGTCGCTTTGTGAAATTTGCATATTCGACTCGACCGCCAGCATCGTTGTCTCCAATCATTGTTTTTTGAACTAGGATTGGATTGTATTGGCGGATAGCGTGGTACATTCGGGCATCCTGGGCATCGTCGCTGTTATCATTTGCCGCATAAGTTTTTACTACTTTTGCTAGAAGGGTTCCTTTGCTTTTCAACGACACTTCGGATTGAACTTTGGCTTTTCTGAAATTTCCTTCTCCATCGACAAACATCCAGTACCAGCGGAAATCGATGTTTCCAACGCGATCTTGCTGACTAAAGACATAATCAAGTACAGCCATTTCGGACATTTCATTCATCCATAAAACCATTTGTAATGTTGAGGGAGCTTCGCTTCGAAATGCTTCTTTCATTGCTGAATTTTGAAATGCTTTTTGTATTCCATGCCGAATAGCAGTTTGAAGATCTCCAGGAGAAGCTAAAGCAAGAAAACTGGGTGTCTGTTGAAGTTCATCGTTTTGTGCGGGATATCCTTGGCCTTGGCGCAGTCCGATGATTTCACTTCCGTAACGTTGGCCCTTGTCTTTGAGCAAGGCACCATAAATTTGTGTGCGATCAGGAGTAAATAAACCGTCTCGATCCGACCACCCATTGGGATTTGATAAGGCCTCTTGCATAAAGCTCCAGGCATTCGCATTCATTCGAGCGTTTGCTGGAGGTCGAGCTCGCAGGGTTACTCGTTCTAAGTGCATATCCTTGTCCATTGTTCTCATAACGGCAACTGGGATATCGAGTGTTGTTTCTAAATATCGTGAATAATGATAATATAATAATGACGATTTTGAAAATGTTCCACTGGTTCCGTTTTGATTCATCGTTTGTTTGTATTTTGCTACGGATTTAAGTGGGTTGGCTTTGCCTTGAGAACAAGTGGTTTGTTCCGCCTGGGATTGAGTTAAATTTGATTTTGCTAAGGAATTGACGATTGTTCCTGCGCTGGTGCTCCAAACCTTGGGACAAAGTGCAATTGAATTTGAATAAAAATCCAATTCACAAAATTCTTTTTCTTCTTCGAGATCACCTTCAGAATAAGAACCTTCAGGAACGCGATCAATCATAACACACTTTTCAATGATGCCTTTTGCAGATTGATGAGTGACTTCTTGTCCCTTCATTTGTGAAGTTGCTTGAGCGTTTAAACCCATGGCAAGAATCATCACGATGTGGCTGGTTCTTTTGATTCTATTATTCATTTCAAATCTCCCTGTATGAATCTTTGTATAAATAATTAACGTGCAATTCCAATGACTGTCTCATTTCGAGATATCTTCTTTGCCCTATTGTTTATTGAATAATGAGCTTCAACAGAAACACGAGGGACCGAAAGTGGCAGAGGTCGTTCAAGACTTGTTCAATTCGACCGCTCACTCCGACAAAGGACTTAAACTTCCAAGGGTACAAGAACTAGGCTGTTCACTGGAGTGCTTGTCAGAGAAGATAAACAATGCGCTTTCGATTTCGTCTTGAAAAATTGCTGGATGCACGAAGAATACAACAGGAAATTGCACAAAAAGTTTTTGTTGAAGCAAGACATATTCTTGATCTGGAAGAACAAAAGCTTCAGCAGCTCTACGCAAATGAAAAAGAATCTTATGAACGCCTAGCCCAGGCCCAGATCCAGGGGGGGGCGCAGACTTCAGTCATGCAAAATATCTTTGTTTATCAAAATGGTCTTAAGATCAACATCCAGAAAGTGAAGAAACAGATCCAAGGTCTTCAGTCAGTCGTCGAGGAAAAGCGAGAAATTTTGCGGGCGCGGATGATTGAGTATAAGATGATAGTGAAGTTAAAAGAAAAAAAGTATCAGCAGTTCTTGCAGGAAGCAAGAATGGCAGAGCAAAAGGACATCGATGAAGTTTCGGTGTTGAGATACGCTCACAAGGATGTGGAATGAGTCAGAACGGGTATCAAAAATTTTTTAAAGAAGCGATGAAAAATTCTGCTTCTGTCAATCAAGGTCCTCCTCGCAACCAACAAAAGTTTGTAACTGCTGAACAATTAGATCAATTTGTCTCACAAAAAACACCGTCTCAAAAAAACAGACAAGTTCCCGTGGAGAGTCAGCGTCCTCCTGCAAAGAAAAAAAATAATTCTACTTCACGAGGAATGATCACACTGAGTTTAATTGGTTTCGTTGCCGTTCTAGGTGCCATGTATTTCGATGAAGAATTGGAAAATAAGCTTTCTCGAATTGAAGTTGAATTCTTCGGATTCACTTCAGCTCAAGCAGAGGATAAAACGGCAGCTGAAAAATCAGTTCCCACATCTAAGGACAGCGCTGCTAGCAACAAAGATACAAAGGATGCAGATGGGAAAAAGGCAACGGATAAAAATACTGATGCTTCTGATTCAAGTGAAAAAGCTGTTTCATCTGCTGCAAATGAGAGTGATCACTTTTTGACTTTGGCTCAGCGGAAAAAAGAATTAGATCAAAGGGATGAAGATATCAAAGTTCTTGAAGCGCACGTCTTGGAGCAAAAAAACGAACTTGATAAAAAAATTGCGGAACTGGAAGAAACTCGCCGGAAAATCGCTTCTGTTCTAGAAGAACGAGTGAAAGTTGATGAACAAAAAATAGAGACTCTCGTGCAAATGTATTCAAACATGAGAGCACCACAAGCTGCAAAAATATTTGAAACTATGGATGAAGGTTTAGTGGTTGAAATTTTGGGCCGCATGAAGAAAAAGAACGCAGCTGACGTGATGAATTTAATTAAACCAGAAAAAGCACAAGTTTTTTCTGAAAAATTAGCAGGCTACAGAACAAATAAGTAAGTATAACCAGGCAAAACAACGAAGCAAAACAACGAAGCAAAACAAGAAAGGAGAATCGATGTTAAATATCAACAGTTCAAATACGAAAGCGGATATGTTTTCCCAGAAGGTAATAGCTGGATCAGAAAACAAAGAAGTTTTAAACTCGTCTAAACTGTTGAGTGGAAGCGAAGGCAAACAGGATGTGTCTTTCAAACAAAAATTGAAAGAACAAGATCAAGTCTCTTCTTCGTCTAGAGAAAAGATTTCAGATCAATCCCAAGAGCCGACAAAGGAACCGAAGGAAAAAGCTGCTCCGGATAAACCGCCGGAAGAAGCAGGGAAAAAGGCTAGGGGCAGTCCAAGCGCCGAACGCCAAAGAGTATTCCAGGAATTCATGGACTCAATCGAGAGTGAACTTGGAATAGACCCCGCACGATTTGCGGTGGCCATGGCAAAAGTTGGAATTCAAGCCCAAGACAGTCTACCCGAAGAAGTTGCTGGTGCAGTTATTGAGAATCTTGATCTACCAACAGATAAAGAAGATCAAGCAAAGCAAATGTATTTGGGCTTTCTGGGCACCTTAAATCAGCTTGAGAAGCCTCCAGTCATTCAAAATCTGGTGGTCAGCGATCCGACCTCAAGTGCGCCTTCAGAAATTCTGCGACGTTTCAGTTCCACTCAAAATCAGAAACAAAACCTTGAATCAGCCGTGGGTCAACTCAATCAAAATTTTTGGATGAAAAAGGCCGAAGTGGGTCAAAGTACAATTGATCAAGCCGTGGTTAATCCGGAGATGATTGCAAATCCGATGGGTTCTAGCTCACCAGAAGTGACGCAACAGTTGCCTCAAGGTTTTAGTGAACAACAAAAAATTTTAAACGAAGTGGCTGCAAGGCAAAGACTAGCAGACTGGACTGAAAATGCCAATGTTGCTCAGTTTGCTCACATGAAGCCAGGAGCAATGCCGACAAGTTTAGAACAACAAGTTGCGATGTTAGCTGCTCAGCAGAACGAAGCGAATCAAGGTCTACCGATGAATCTGCAAGCAGGAGTCGCTCCGCGTGTGTTGATGAATGAGGAAACTTATTCTTCACCGGCTGGAAATTTTTTAATGCAAGGCGAAGCCTTTGGAGCAATTCAAGGGAAAGAGGGCGCAATGAATCTTTCCAGTGGAGAAGCTGGTGAGGATTCGCTAGGCGACAGCTTAAAAGATTCGGCCAGTGATTTACAGGGAAGATCTGATTTGACTGGAAGCGAACTTCCAATGAACGCCGATTTTGGTTTGAGTCAAAACAAACCAGAACAATTTTTTCCGCCGACAGCGATGATGGCTGCAGGTCAAGTTGCGACACCAACTGAAAAGAATGAATCTATTCAGGCTATTTTGAATCAAGCAAAGTTCTTGGCTCAAAAAGGAGGTGGTGAAATGAATGTGCAGATGACACCAGAAGGTTTAGGAAAAGTTCATTTGAAGATCATGATGACGGATGGAAAATTACAAGTCCAAATGTCAGCAGACAGCGCTGAAGCAAAGAGTCTGATTGAATCCAGTTTTGCTGACTTAAAGCAAAGTTTACATTCGAAAAAACTAACTGTCGATAGTATGAAAGTTGATTACGTTCAGATTTTGAATACTGATAATAATAATCAGCAAA
>JBKCTJ010000319.1:0-26621 GCA_046318875.1 Pseudobdellovibrionaceae bacterium
GCGTGGATTTGCAGAGGGAAGATACTGCTGTTTTGTCCCAAGGCCGCCACTACGAACTTTTGCGCAGTTCCCGCGATTTACTGGTTGAAGCGCACCGATTAACCTGTGATCAGCTGGGCCTAGAATTGGTTGCTCTGGAGCTTAAGAGCGCGCTTTTGAAAATCCAAGAAATTCTAGGCAAGCACTACGACGACCAGATATTAGATCAAATTTTCAAAGAGTTTTGTTTGGGCAAATAACAAATTTAGTTTCGGCTTCCCTTGTGTTAAGAGGAATAAGAATTTATTGATACCATAAAGGGACATCTTAAATCAGTTCAGCGTAGGAGCAAAGCAAGTGAAAGGCCCATTCAATTTTGATGTCATCGTTGTGGGTGCTGGACATGCTGGTATAGAAGCCTGTTTGGCGACTTCGCGCTTGGGTCTCAAAACCGCTTTAGTCACAACCAATTTGAAACGAATCGGCTACATGAGCTGTAATCCGTCAATTGGCGGATTGGCTAAGGGCCACATGGTCCGTGAGATTGATGTACTGGGTGGAGTCATGGGGTCCGTTGCTGATTCCACAACCATTCAGTTTAAGCGTTTGAATCAATCCCGGGGGCCAGCGGTTCGCGGGACAAGGACTCAAAACGACAAAGAGCTTTATTCCCAAACAATGCGAGAAATCGTAGCTAATCAAGAAAATTTGCAGTCTTTTGAATTTGAAGTGAAGCGCTTAATCTTGGATGGAAATCAATGTTGTGGTGTAGTTCTTTCTGATGGTAGTGAAATGCGCTCGAAGGCTGTCATTGTGACGACAGGAACTTTCATGAATGGCGTTATGCACATGGGACTTGTGCAAAGTCCAGGTGGACGAGTCGGAGACCAAGCATCTATTGGGTTATCTGATCAATTGGCGGAGTTTGGTTTTACCGTGCGACGATTAAAAACAGGAACCCCTGCGCGGTTACTTGCAGAGACCATTGATTGGTCAAAAACAACGCCGCAAAGTGGCGACGATAAATATTATCCGTTTAGTTTGAATTCACCAGACTCTTTAATGCTTCCACAGGTTCTTTGTTATTTGTCGCGTACAACAGAGAAGACACACGAAATTATTCGAAATAGTTTGCATTTATCGCCGATGTTTTGCGGTGTCATTGAGGGCACCGGTCCTAGATATTGTCCGTCGATTGAAGATAAAATCACTCGATTTTCTGAACGGGAATCTCATCAGACGTTTTTAGAGCCGGAGTCTTTGTCTACTAATTTAGTTTATCTGCAGGGAATTTCGACGAGCTTGCCAAGAGAAGTCCAGGATGATTTTTTAAAAACTATTCCCGGACTAGAAAATGTAAAAGTGGCTCGTTACGGCTATGCTGTGGAGTACGATTTTGTAGAACCAACCCAGATTTTTCATCGGCTTGAGACTCGACAAATTGCAAGTTTGTTTTTGGCAGGTCAGATTAATGGAACTTCCGGGTACGAAGAAGCTGCGGCTCAGGGTTTAATTGCTGGGGTGAATGCCGCTCATAAAATTTTAGGACGTGAAGAGTTTATTCTTAAGCGATCAGAAGCCTATATGGGTGTGCTTATTGATGACCTTGTCACAAAAGGAACACGGGAGCCTTACAGGATGTTCACATCGCGAGCTGAGCACCGCATGGTTCTGAGGGAAGACAACACTATTGATCGGTTAGAGCAATCTGCAAGGGTATTGGGATTGCAGAATACTGAGAAATTAGATTTGCTAGCCAAAGTCAAAGATCGACGTTTGGAAATTTTAAAGGGTCTTCAAGAGACCCGAATTACTCCAACAGAATCCATTCAAGAAGTTTTGAGAACTATACCAACAGCGCCTCTGCTGAAATCAGTTAGCCTTGAAGAGCTACTTCGTCGACCCGAGGTTTCTTTTGAATCTCTTGCATGCCTAGGGATGGCTCTAGAAGACAGTCCAAGCATTCTTGAGTCTGTTGAAATTGAAGTGAAGTACAGAGGATACATTATAAAACAAGATCTTTTGATTAAACAAGCTGAAGGCATGGACAGTCTTAAGTTACCGATTGATTTAGATTATTCTAAAATTAAGGGGCTTTCGTCTGAAGAGATACAAAAACTTCAAACAGTTCAACCGAGGACTTTGGGCCAAGCTCAGCGCATCAGCGGAGTTAATCCTTCTGCGATTCAAGCGATTATGATCTACTTAAAAGGTAGGGTCTCTGCTGACCCTTCGCCCACCGATCGTAGGAGCAAAATCTCAAATGAGTTTTTCAATACAACCCTGGAGAATCAAAGACTGGTTTAGTTTTCTTTCGGATAAGCAATTAGAGCAGTTCCAAACTTATGCGACAGAACTTTTAAATGCGAATAAAACAAGCAATCTAATTCCTTCGAAGTCGATCAGCGCTTTAGATCTAGTTCATTTTGCGGACTCGATATTAGCGAGTCAGTTGATTTATCAGAAGAACCCAGGACTTAAGTCTATTTATGACATTGGCAGCGGGCCTGGCTTCCCAGGTGTTGTTTTTGGAATTATGTATCCCGAGGTAAGGGTAAATCTGGTAGAATCAGACGGAAAAAAGGCTGATTTTTTACGCAGCCAGATCGCTTTAATGGGCCTAAGCAATGTGCTTTGCCTTCAGCGCTCTATCGAAACTCTTCCCGATGATTCAATCGAGTATGCCGTAAGCCGAAACTATGCTCAGCTGACCAAATCATTGATATCCACCCGCAAGTGTTTCAAGAAAGGCGGCGTTTATTTTCATATGAAAGGGGATGAGTGGAGTATGGAAGTCAGCCAGATACCCACACAATTGTGTTCCCAGTGGGAGGTTGCTCTTTTTGGTGACTATAAGCTCCCATTCACGGAGTTTAAGATTTCCGTTGTTAAAACAACTCGAATCAATTAGACGTGATGTTCCACATGGAACATTGTTTAGTGAGAGTCTTCGGTAGCGCCGCCAGTGCCGGAATCGCCATTTTCGGAAGAGTCTTTTGAGTTCGCTATTCTCTGTTTTATATCCCACTCTATTTTGGCTAGTCGAAGTTTTTTTCGATAGAAGTACTCTTGATATTCTTTTTGGTTCGGCCACTCTTGATTACTCTCAAAGGCTTTTGAGTATTCAGATTGTACAGCAGTTTTTCGTTGGGCAATGCGTATTTTCCAGTAAGTAATCTGTTGTTTGTATTTACTCAGACTGTTTTGATCCCTGAAAAAGTATTTTTGATATTTTTTGAACTCGCCGGTTTGGGGTTTCGCTGCGGCCATCTCTTTTGCCATCTCGGCAACTTTTTTCTCGTATTCGATGACTTGGGCCTCGGCATTAGATAGCTCGGATTTCATATCGAGGTAAATACGGTCCTTGAGCTCAGGATTGGGCTCTTTCTTATTGCAGCCAGCGCAAAGGACTAAAATGAGGGTCATTGTAATTCGCAACATGTTCTACGTGGAACATCGGCAATTCCTGCACATTTCTTAAGGACACGCGGCGGCCAAAACAGAATTAACCTAAAATAATCTTGTCATCGAAAGACTTGTCACTGCAGACTAAAAAAAGAAGAGGTTTTCATGGCAAAAGTGATCTGTATCGCGAATCAAAAAGGCGGGGTTGGTAAAACCACGACCACAGTAAATCTTTCAGCGGCATTGACTCAAATGGGAAGAAAAGTTTTGCTCATTGATATGGATCCCCAAGGAAACGCGTCCAGTGGCTTAGGAATTAAGAGATATGACACCCAAGATTCAAATATCTATCACGTGCTTATTGGTGAGAAGACTATTCAAGAAACCATGGTCTCGACCCAAGAAGGTCAACTCAAAGTTTGCACAGCAAACCCAGACCTAGTAGGCGCAGAGATTGAACTTGTTGACATGCCGCAGCGAGAATACAGATTAAAGTCTGCCATCGAGAGCATCCATGATGATTTTGACTATATATTAATAGACTGCCCACCATCACTGGGGCTTTTGACATTAAATGCACTGACTGCAGCCGATAGTTTTTTGGTTCCCCTTCAGTGCGAATATTATGCTTTGGAGGGTTTGAGCCAGCTTTTGAACACGGCTGGACTAATTAAAAAGACCTTCAATCCGCAATTGCATATCGAAGGAATTGTTTTGACGATGTTCGACACTCGAAACAATTTGAGTCATCAAGTCGTCAGTGAAATTCGAAACCACTTTGCTGAAAAAGTATTTGGATCCATCATTCCAAGAAACGTTCGTTTGAGCGAAGCTCCAAGTCATGGACAATCCATTTTTGAATATGATGGAAAGTCTATAGGAGCCTTAAAATACTTTGAATTTGCTAAAGAACTCGACCAAAACACCTTTATAAAGATCCCACAGACGCAGACTCGAGAAGAAAGCGTGAGGATTTAATTTATGGAAATTTCAAATGAAAATGTAAACAAGAAAAAGGGTCTGGGGCGTGGTTTGGGTTCTTTGTTGGGTGGCGGTCCCCACCAATCTGTTGGACCAACCCCCCAAGTTAAAAGTCCAGAGCAAATTGTTCACACGCCTAAAATCAACCCTCAAAAACCAGTTTTGACTACTCAGAGTATTCAAGAAGACGTGCCAGCTGGCTTGCGAATTTGGACTTTACCTATCGAAAAACTCCAGGCAGGAAAAAATCAGCCACGGCATACTTTCGAAAAAGTTGCCTTAGAAGAATTGGCTCAGTCTATTCGGACCCATGGTGTTTTGCAGCCCCTGCTCGTCAGAAAAATGTTGTCTGGAAAATTTGAAATTATTGCCGGTGAGAGAAGGTGGCGAGCAGCCCAAGCCGCGGGCCTACATGAAATTCCTGTCTTGTTAAAGGACTTCGAAGAAAAGGAAGCAGCTGAAATTGCCATTATTGAAAATGTCCAACGAGAAGATCTAAATCCTGTTGAAGAAGGCCGAGCTTACTTAAAATTAATTCAAGATTACGGCTACACACAACAGCAAGTATCAGAGCGCGTTGGAAAAGACCGCGCAACAATTGCTAATTTGATGCGCATACTTTCCTTACCAGCTGGAGCGCTGGCTTTGGTGACGAGTTCTGAGCTTTCCTTGGGCCACGCAAAGGTCCTTTTAGCGCTTTCCGAGGATCCTATCGAGCAGCTTCGATTGGCCAAACTGGCCGTTGAAAAAAAACTGAGCGTCCGGCAACTTGAGCTTATGATAAAAAAAATCCGTGGGGAAAAGCAGAGCGCATTAAAAAATGCTGACCCTCATCATAACAAAGCCCTGAGCCAGGCTTTGTTGGATGGCATAACTGAAGAGCTCCAAAAGTCATGGGGAACAAAAGTCAGCATTGATTACAGTGAAGGAAAAGGAAAAGTCATTCTTCACTACTATTCAGATGATGAGTTTTCTGCCATGATTGAGAAGCTCAAGCTGAGCGATCGAAAATAAAAGGATGTGCAGATGGCCGATCAAAATTTAGCTACAAGCAATAATGTTACAGCCATCTTGGATCAAGGAACTAGCTTTGAAGGAAAATTAAGCTTTGAAGGCACAGCACAAATCAACGGCGAATTCAAAGGTGAAATTTTCACTCGAGACACAATTATAGTCAGTGAAGGCGCCCATGTTGTCGCAGAAATCGAAGCAGACACAATTGTGATCAATGGTAAGGTTGAGGGAAATATTTTTGCAAAAAAAAGAGTCATCATGCATCCTCCAGCGGTTTTTCGAGGGACCGTGACTTCCCCGTCGTTGCGAATTGACGAAGGGGTTATTTTCGAAGGGCTTTCACAAAGCGCGAAGACTTAGAAGACCCAATAGAATTAGCAAATAGCTTTAGCAAATCTATACAGATCATCGCAGAAAGAATAACTTCCTTGACCATGACTTTTTGGTAGTGCTATCCAAATTACATTTCTCTAAATTAAGGAAAAAATTGTCATGTCTGAAATTCTCCAACAGCTCGGGTTGAATTCGACTCTTGTGGTTCAAGCCGGCCTCTTTGTCATCACAGTGACGTTTCTTCGCTATTTTGTTTTTTCTTCTTACGTCGCAGCGAATGAAGAGCGCGTCCTTCGAACGTCTGGAAGCGAAACAGCGACTGAAGAATTGGCAATAAAACTGACACAGCTCGAAATCCAATATGAAGTGAAAGCTAAAGACTTGAATGAAAACGTCAGTCAAATTTTCACAAAACAAAAGTCACTAGCAGCAGTCGAGGGCGATCGCCTTATTCAAGAAGCACGCTCGCAATCTTTAACTTCTTCAGAGCAGATCAAAAAATCAATTCAAGAAGAGTTAAATAAGGCAAAAATACAACTGCCTTCCGAAGCAAAAGGCATCGCAGCGATGATGGTACAGAAACTCCTCGCCAAGGGGGCTGAGTGAAAATTCAAATTGTTTTCGTACTCCTGATTTTGGCAGCGCAACAAGCTTTAGCTGCCGGCGGACATGGTGACGGCGCAGTCCCTCAAATGGTCTATTGGCAAGTTTTTAATTTAATCATAGTTATTGCTGGTATTATTTATTTTGCCCAAAAGCCAATTTCAAACTATTTGGCGGAAAATAAAAGAAAATATGCTGAGCAAGCAGACCAATTTTTAAAAACAAAAAAAGAAGCAGAAGAAAAATATGCGGCTTTAAAAAATAAGCTTGAAGTTTTGGACCAGGGCTACGCGCAAAATTTGAATCAAGCCCAAGCCCATGCTGAAAAGTTAAAACAGCAAATGATCGCAGAGGCTCAGGAGACTGTACGCAGAATTCAACAAGATGCGAACGAAGTTCGGCGAATTGAAGTTGAAAAAGCAAAAAGAGAAATCAAACAACAAATGATTATCGAAGCCAGCCAACTTGCACGGCAAGTGTTGACTCGAGATATATCTGTTGGAGATCAGCAAAAACTGCATGAAGGCTTTATTCAAAACATCCAATCGACTTAGGATAAGGAAAATATGTCAGCTATTCGAAATTATGCAAAAGCACTTTTTATCGAAGCGAAACGGGGTCATCGCGAAAGCGAAGTCATGGAACAGCTGAGCCAAGTCGCCAAGGGCTTCACTGAAGTTGAAGGTTACAGAGAATTTTTTCTTAGCCCCATGGTTCCTATAGACCAAAAATCTCAAATTTTAAATTCAATAAAAACAGCAAAAGCACTACCAGAGCTCTTTGAAATATTATCTATCATGATGACCAACAACCGAATGTCTCAAGTTCCTGAACTGCTGGAAGAGTATCGTCAGTTTTTTGATGAATCCACAGGAGTTCTCCGAGGCAAAGTGATTTCAGCAACTGTGCTTTCTGATAAGTCCAAAAGTGAAATTGTAGATAAAATGAGTCACGTTTTAAAAAAGAAAGTCATTTTTGATTATCTACAAGATGAAGCAATATTAGGAGGCACCAAAATTGAAGTCGCAGGACTCACTTTTGACGACAGCCTTCAATCCCACCTTAACCGCATGTCTGAGAATTTAAACAGGAGCAGCATATAAATGGAAAATTCGCAAATTAGAGCTGATGAAATCAGCCGAGTCCTTCGCGATCAAATCAGTCAGTTTAGCAAAAAAGTAGAAGTGACTGAAACCGGAAGTGTTTTATCGGTCGGGGATGGTGTCGCTCGTGTATTCGGTTTGGAAAACGTCATGGCGGGAGAGCTTGTTGAATTTCCAAACAACATTACTGGAATGGTTTTGAATCTCGAAGAATCCTTTGTCGGGGTTGTTATCTTCGGGGAAGATCGCTTGATTAAAGAAGGCGATCCAGTAAAACGAACGAAAAAAATCGTTCAAGTTCCTGTGGGCGAAGCTTTATTGGGCCGAGTTGTTGATGCTTTAGGTAATCCTATTGATGGTAAAGGTCCAATTGTAACACCTCACTCTGGAGTTGTTGATATTAAAGCACCAGGTATCGTTTACCGACAACCCGTGGGCGAGCCTTTACAAACGGGAATTAAAGCGATTGACTCTCTTATTCCAATTGGACGAGGACAGCGGGAGTTGATTATCGGGGATCGTCAAACGGGAAAAACAACGATTGCCGTTGATACGATCATCAATCAAAAGGGTCAAAACGTTCAATGCTTTTACGTAGCTATTGGACAAAAACAATCAACTGTTGTTGGTATTGTTGAGAAGCTTCGACAAAACGGAGCTCTTGAATACACAACAATTATTTCTGCAAGCGCATCCGATTCGGCGCCACTTCAATTTTTGGCGGCATACTCAGGAACAGCAATGGCGGAATATTTTCGCGATAGCGGAAGACATGCATTAATAATTTATGATGATTTAACAAAACAAGCTCAAGCATACCGTCAGGTCAGTTTGCTGTTGCGACGCCCACCAGGCCGAGAAGCTTATCCTGGAGACGTATTTTATTTACACTCTCGTCTTTTGGAGCGAGCAGCTAAACTATCTGATGATAAGGGCGCTGGTTCTTTAACAGCTTTACCAATCATTGAAACTCAAGCTGGTGATATCTCTGCTTACATTCCCACCAACGTGATTTCGATTACTGATGGACAGATTTTTTTGGAAACAGATCTGTTTTACAAAGGAATGCGACCAGCAGTATCTATCGGTAAGTCAGTTTCCCGAGTCGGCGGAGCTGCACAGATCAAAGCAATGAAACAAGTTGCGGGATCTATTAAGCTTGAACTTGCTCAGTTCCGAGCGATGGAGGCTTTTGCAGCTTTTGCATCTGATCTAGATAAAGCAACTCAGCGACAATTATCTAGAGGCCGTCGTCTCGTCGAAATTTTAAAACAAGGACAATATCAGCCAGTTAAAGTCGAAGAACAAATTGTGATTATTTTTGCTGCCACCAACGGGTATTTGGATGACTATCCAGAAACTGATGCGAAGCGCTTTGAAAAAGAGGTCGTTGAATTCATGAAGCAAAGATATTCAACAATCTTAAAAACCATCGTAGAAAAGAAAGCAATTTCTGATGATTTGAAAAAATCCTTGGTCGATGCTCTCGGCGAGTTTAAAGCAGTTTTTAAACCAACAACTAAATAAGAACGGTTTAATCAATGGCAAGCTTAAAAGACATTCGAATCCGTATAGATTCGACCAAAAACACGCAGCAGATAACCAAAGCAATGAAGCTGGTATCTACTGCGAAATTGCGTAAAGCGCAGAATAATGTCGTGAACATGCGGCCTTATGCTTTGGCTTTGCGCGAAGTCATTGCCGACATCGCCATGACTGAAAAGGTCACACATCCACTGATGGAACAGCGAAAGTCTGTTCAACGAATCCTATTGGTGGTTTTGGGATCTGATCGCGGACTTTGTGGTGGTTTTAATGCAGGTATCAACAAGTATGTTGAAAACTTTATGAAAAGTGACGCAAAAAATTTTGAAAAAGTGGATTACCTTTTTGTGGGCCGAAGGGTTTACGATTATTTCCAAAGACGTGGTGTTTCTCCCGTCGATTACATAACTCGATTAGATAAAGATATTTCCTACGAACTTGCAGCAAAAGTATCTTCACGAATTATGAAGGGTTACTTAGCGGCTGACTACGATGAAGTTCGTATTGTTCACAATGAGTTCAAATCTGCTATTTCTCAGATTGTTCGCAGCGAGAAGATTTTACCTATCGATATCGAGCTATCTTCTTTTACAAGCAAAACAGAAAAAAATGCTGGCTTCGCAAAAGATTTAATTTACGAACCATCACCGGAAGAAATGATAGAACAGCTCCTAGTTAAACATTTCGACTTACAAGTTTATCGAACGATGTCTGAAAGCGTTGCTTCTGAACACGGAGCGCGTATGACAGCAATGGAAAACGCATCTAATAATGCGAAGGCAATGATCGAATCTTTAACTCTGACTTATAATAAATTGCGCCAAGAAAAGATCACTACAGAGTTAATTGAAATCACAAGTGGCGCAGAGGCTTTGAAATAATTATGAAAGATCCTGGAGGACAAATGGGTTTCGGTAAAGTTAAGCAAGTCATGGGACCAGTCGTTGACGTTGAATTTGAAGGATCAGTGCTTCCTCCAATCAACACAGCATTGCGTGCAACAAATAAATCAATTTCTGATCAAGAAAATAATCTTGTGCTCGAAGTGGCTCAGCATTTGGGTGATGGAGTGGTGCGAACAATTTCCATGGATCTGACAGAGGGTTTAGTTCGCGGAACTAAGGTCATCAATACAGGAAACATGATTGTAGCTCCTGTTGGGCCGGAAGTTTTAGGACGTATCATCAATGTTGTTGGTGAACCAATTGATCAAATGGGGCCAGTGAAAGCGAAAGACAGTTGGCCTATTCACAGAACTGCTCCGAAGTTTGAAGAATTGGCAACCTCTGCAGAAATGTTGATGACGGGAATTAAAGTTGTTGATTTGTTAGCGCCTTATGCAAAGGGTGGAAAAATTGGATTATTCGGTGGAGCCGGCGTTGGTAAGACCGTTTTGATTCAAGAATTAATTCGGAATATTGCAACGGAACACGGAGGATACTCGGTTTTTGCCGGTGTCGGTGAGCGAACAAGGGAAGGAAACGACCTTTGGAGAGAAATGAAAGAATCAGGAGTTATCAATAAAACAGCTTTGGTTTTCGGTCAGATGAATGAACCTCCAGGAGCCCGTGCCCGAGTTGCTTTAACAGGATTAACTGTTGCTGAATATTTCCGTGACGTTGAAAATCAAGACGTTCTTTTCTTTGTCGATAATATTTTCCGATTTACTCAAGCAGGTGCGGAAGTTTCTGCCTTATTAGGTCGTATTCCTTCAGCCGTTGGTTACCAGCCAACACTTGGTACAGATATGGGTGCTTTACAAGAGCGAATCACTTCAACTAAAAAAGGTTCTGTGACCTCAGTTCAAGCCGTATACGTTCCAGCAGATGATTATACGGACCCAGCTCCAGCAACAACTTTTACTCACTTAGATGCAACGACAAATTTAGATCGAGATATTGCAGCTCTTGCTATTTTCCCGGCTGTTCATCCGTTAACATCAACATCCAGAATGCTTGATCCATTGATCGTCGGTGAGGCTCATTACAAATGTGCTCGTGATGTTCAATCCCTGTTACAACGCTACCGTGAATTACAAGATATCATTGCGATCCTTGGCATGGACGAATTGTCAGAAGAAGATAAACTGGTTGTGACTAGGGCTCGTAAAGTCCAGCGATTTTTATCTCAACCATTCTTCGTTGCTGAGCAGTTTACTGGTATGCCAGGTAAATATGTTGATATTAAAGACACAGTTAAGGGCTTCCGAGAAATTTTAGACGGCAAACATGACGATCTTCCAGAACAAGCATTTTATATGGTTGGTACTATTGAAGATGCAGTTGAAAAAGCTAAGAAAATGCAAGCGTAAGGAATAGAAATGAATCTCACTTTTGTGACTCCCGAAAAAAAGATCCTAGTAAACCATGCAGTTGAAAGTGTGGTCGTGCCTGGCTTCCGTGGCGAGCTTGATCTTCGCGAGGGTCATGCACCGTTGATGACAACATTAAAAGTTGGAATTATGCGCTGGAAAAACAAAAGTGGTGTCGATGCGAATAAAGTCCAAAAAGCAGTTGTGACATGGGGATACTGCGAAGTTTCCCCTGACGGTGTTAAAGTATTGGCCGATATCGTGGACTTTCCTGAAGAAATCGATGCAGCAGCAGCTAAACAAGGCTTGATTAATGCCGAAAAAAAATTGGTTCAACAGACCCTTTCAGACAAAGATCGAGAAGAGACTCAGAAAGAAATGGCGCGAATGAATGCCCAGCTTCAACTCTTGAAAGAGATTGGTCGAGGATCATAAAGGATCTTGCGAAAAAATCTGATTTTTTAGATATCCCAAGATAAGATGAAAGCATGCGGTTTTTTCGAGAGCTTCTTATTCTGGTCATTTCCCTGGGACTGATTGCATTCATGTTCAAAGCGAACTTAACTGCAATTGATTTTGGATTTCTTGATTTTATATCTTCGACTCAAGAAAATCCCAAAGGCGAAACAGTAAAAGCCCTCATTTTACCGCTAAGGACAGGGCTGGATTTAAAACTTCCACCGGTTTCCAGCTCCACTCCGCCAAACAGAATGCCTGTGAAAACCAACCAGGCAGAGTCCAATTTTAATCTTCTGAGCAGTGCCGCGAGTTTAGAAACAAAAGCTGGGCAGATGCTCATTATTGGAATCACAGATAAAGCTCCATCTTCTCGACTTAGACAATTTTTGTTTCAGGTTCGGCCGGGCGGGATAGTACTCTTCAGAAGAAATTATTCCTCTTTATCACAGCTAAAAACGCTCATCAAATTTTTGAAGAACACGAGTTTGGAATATTCTAATTCACCATTGATTCTTGCCGTGGATGAAGAAGGTGGGGCAGTCACACGTTTGCCTTGGCAAAAGAAACTTCCTAGCGCTCATCAACTTGCCCAAATAAATGACACGAAGTTGACGGAATCTTTTGGTCGCGAAGTTGGTTTGGTTTTAAAACAATTTGGTATCAACATGAATTTTGCACCCGTCTTGGATCTTTCTGAACCTAATCAGTTCCTGAAATCCCGAGCCTATGGTACGGATCCCAAAATTGTAGAAAAACACGGGATTGCCTATGCTCGTGGCCTGAGCGCCGGCGGCATCATTCCCGTTGCAAAACATTTTCCAGGCCTGAGTGCCTCCAGCAAAGACCCACATCACGATCAAACAAAGCATGTTTATTCGGATTCAGCTGATTTTCTGCGGGAAATAGATCCTTTTTTTAGATTTGCTAAACTTTTTCCATCTTCTGGGATCATGATTTCACATACAGTCTATCCGCAGTTCAATTCGAGATCTTCAGCTGTGATCACTCCCGAAATTTATTCTTATCTGAAAAAAGACATTCAATTTGCGGGCCTTACTATTTCCGACGATTTACAAATGCAGGGAATTTCATATCAAGCAACTGCCGGCGAAAACCGAATTCAATCACTAATCCGAGCCAGTTTTGAAGCGGGCTGCGACTTAATGATGTTAAGTTATTCAAAAAGGGATCAAATCATTGCCCATCAAAAGCTAACTGGGATGCTCGTCAAATCAAAGTATTTGAAACAAGCAAATGAAAAAATCAGTCGAATTCTAAAAATCAAAAACCAAATTTCTGAAAAATTGCTTGATGCTCGAAGTATCGCAAGCGTAACTGACTTGACCTCTCAAGCACCTGCAATTCATGGAGGATTTTTGAAATCAAAAGGTCTTGAACAGCTTCATGCTCAATTGGCGCAACTTTCAAAAAATACCCAAAAGAAGGCAGTGGTTAAATCGGCCAATTGATTCACATCTTAGTTTGTCAGCGATAGCAGATATTGCAGCTCTTCAAAAACTGCTGACCAGGTGATATTGTTCATTCGAACATTTAACCTTTGGTCGGGACTTAAAGAATATTTTTTATTTTCACGCATAGCTAAGTTGATAGCGGTTTGTGGTGAGAGTTTTGTTTTGTCAGTAAAAATCAATGAAATGTTTTTTGGACCAGCACTGATGTCACGAACACCCAGGTTTTTACACTGTCGTCTAATTAGCATAATACCCATCAAATTCACAACAGGTTCTGGGATTTTTCCAAACTGATCACGCATTTCTTCTTCGATCAAGTCGAGCTCGCTTTGATCTTTGATATCGGCCAATGCTTTGTAGTAGCTCAGTCGTAAACGAATATCCGAAATATACGTATCTGGAATCATTGCGGTTATACGTAAATTGATTTCTGGCTCCAGCTCAAAATCATCCAGAGGCTTTCCTTGGGCTTCTGCCAAAGCTTCTGCAAGTAAATCCATGTACATTTCATATCCCACGGAATTAACGTGTCCCGATTGATCTTCGCCTAAAATATTTCCTGAGCCTCGAAGCTCTAAATCGTATTGCGCAATTTTAATTCCTGAGCCTAATTCTGTATTTTCTTGAATGACTTTCAATCGCTCTTGAGCAAGTTTATCCAGTTGTCGTCCACGCGGTAGCATCAAGAAACAATACGCTCGAGATTTACTTCGACCCACACGCCCGCGCAATTGGTAAAGCTGGCTTAAACCAAATAAATGGGCAGATTCAATAAACATCGTATTTGCACGCGACACATCCATACCGGATTCAACAATGGAAGTGCAAACTAAAACATCAATTTCATGATTAAAAAAAGCGAGCATAGTTTTTTCTAATTCTTCTTCTTCCATCTGGCCGTGGCCGACACGAATACGTGCTTCCGGGACAATGGCGCGCACTTCGTCTGCGATGCCGTAGATAGATTGAACTCGATTGTGAATGAAATAAACTTGTCCACCGCGGGCAATTTCAGAAGTGATTGCTTTTCGAATTGTCGCTTCATCAAACTTGCTGACAAAAGTTCGAGTTGGTAGACGATCAACAGGAGCTGTATTTATCAAAGAGAGGTCGCGCACTCCCATCAGGGCCATATTCAAGGTTCGTGGAATCGGCGTTGCAGACAAAGCTATGGTGTCCACGTTGAGTTTCACTTTTTTTATTTTTTCTTTGTGGGCAACACCAAATTTTTGTTCTTCATCAACAATCAGTAATCCAAGATCAGCAAAGGCAATGTCTTTTGAAAGTAAACGATGAGTCCCGATTAAAATTTTGACGAGGCCATTTTTTG
Organism: Pseudobdellovibrionaceae bacterium; assembly: GCA_046318875.1. GTDB lineage: Bacteria > Bdellovibrionota > Bdellovibrionia > Bdellovibrionales > Bdellovibrionaceae > JBKCTJ01. The sequence continues at coordinate 14,536 of JBKCTJ010000319.1, forward strand.
TGTCCTCGATAATTTTTTTAGCTTCAACATTTGAAACAAACCGATTTAACACTTCGATTCGGTATGGCCATCCTGCAAAGCGTTTTTTGAAATTTTCAAAATGCTGAAACGTGAGAACCGTTGTTGGTGCAAGTATGGCGACTTGTTTTTGATTTTGTAAAATAAAAAAAGCTGCTCGCATAGCAACTTCTGTCTTTCCAAAACCCACATCTCCGCACACTAAGCGATCCATAGGCCGAGGTTTGCTCAGATCAGCTTTGATGTCTGCGATAGCTTTTAACTGATCATCGGTTTCACCATAAGGGAACTGATTATCAAACTGCAGAATAGCATCTTCAAAAAATAAAAATGGTGGCCGCTGAATTTCAGCCCTTGCCGCATAAAGCTTTAGCAAATCAGCCGCAAGATCTTGGAGATGTTTTTTTACTTGGGATTTTGTTTTTTCGAAACCCTGATCTCCAAGTCTATCCAGCACAGTGGTGCCCGCAGAGCCCGCATATTTTTGGAGCTGCCCAATTCGATAGACAGGTAAATAAAGTTTATCTTTACCTTTATACGAAACCTGGATGAATTCATTTTCAACTCCGCCAATGAGCATCAGCTTTAAGCCTTCGTACTGACCGACGCCATGTTTTGCATGCACAACTAAATCATTGGGCGAGAGATCCCCGAAATTCAATCGCTTTGCTTTTTTGTTGAAGTCGTCGACGGAGGACGAACGGGCCTTGGCTTTTTTTCCAAAGAAATCTTCGTCGCGCAAAAAGACGATATTTTCTTCATCCAATCTGAAGGATTCTTCGAGCGGTCTTGGAATTAAGTGAAAAAGTTTAGGCGAATTTTTTTGTTCTGATGTCCAATCGTCCCATAAATAATGGTCGTGTTCGACTTTTTTGCCAACGAAGTCCATTTTTTCCAAAAGCAAAACAGCACGGTCAATGAGCGTTGTATTTTGGAAACAAATAAAAACGCTTAGATTTGAACTTTTAAAGGCCTGCAGTTTTCGTTTAATTTCATCTAGCCAATGATCAGATCCCGGCAAAAATTTTAAATGTGTGGATGAAAACTCACGCAGCATTTTTGATGAATATCGAATTTGCTGATCTGGATTTGTATTAGCATCTTCATCTGTGGAAAAAAACTCTAAATCCACCATCGAAATTTTTCTAGAATCTGCTGGTTGTTCTAAATCAGCAAATTTGCCATACAGAATCGACGGAGGTAATGCAAATGGCAAAGCCTCAGATTTTGCAAAGTCTTTTTCTAAATCCTCGGCAAAATTATCCGTGACTTGAATCAAAGCTAGTTCATCTAAAAACCAAAGGTGGAGTGGTGAAGAAAAATGATCCAGGATTGAATCCAGTTGCGGATAAAAATAGGGCAATAAAAATTCAATACCCGGAAACATGGTTTTTTGGATCACCGACCGAAGCAGTTCCTCTTTTTCAGCATGAAGAATTGTTCTTTCGCTGAGGTGCATGCGAACCATATCAACAAGCTTTTCGTGGTACCTTTCTTCGTAGAGACACTCGTGGGCGGGGATCAAGGTAAATGACTTTAATAGATCTTGTTCGGAGCTTCTCTGAGATTTCAAATCAAAATATCGAATGGACTCAACTTGATCGCCGAATAATTCCACTCGAATAGGAGAAATAGAGTTCGGTGGAAAAACATCAATGACGCCACCGCGCAGAGCAAAGCTTCCACAGTCTTCAACCAAAGGTGACGCTCGGTAACCCATGCTCACTAAAAATGATTCGAACTTTTCCGGCAGCTCATCGCCAACTTCATATCGAAAAGTTTTTCTGGCTAAAATTTGAAAAGGAATTGTTTTTTGCAGCAGCCCAATTGCTGAGCAAACAAAAATATCACTGGGCCTTGCTGAGTGAGCTGCGTACAGAAAGCGCAATCTTTCATAACCATGAGTGGGGCTTGGATACAGTCCGCTGTAGGGTGAAACATCGTGACCTTTTAAGAGATGGCAATTGCGTTGTGGATCGAAAGCACGCAGTGATTTGCCCAATCTTTCAGCGGATGTATCAGAATCACAGATGATTAAATGGGGCAGCCCATTGATTTGTTTCGAACCGATTTGCGAGAGCAAAAAACCTAAAACTGTCGGCGAAGTGAGTCCCGTCAGACTTGTCTGACTTTTTGAAAGTTCAAAAGCGCGATTCAGAACTTTTTCAAAGTGTGTGTGTAAGGTTTCGATTTTCATAGATTATTTCACCAGAATACTTGCATTCATTTCCATCGAAAGTCATAGTAAATTTCAATAGAGAAATATTTTTCGGGGGTTTGACAGTGGTGCAAACAGCAGTGCAAACAGCAGAGCAATCAATGAGCCACTCTTTGCCATTAGGCGGGGTCGTTTTTATAACAATTTTCATAGTATGTTTTGGAGCGTTTTTGCTTTGGCTCGCTAGCGTCATCGGAAGAATCAATAAAGTGAAATATGACAAAGTAAAATCAGAAATCTACGAGTGCGGAATTCCCGAAATTGAAAAAACAGATACTAAAATTTCAGTCAAATTTTATTTAACAGCTATTTTGTTTATCTTGTTTGATATCGAAATTATTTTTATGTACCCATGGGCAGTCACTTACCGAACCTTTATTGAATCAGGGGCGGGAATGATTTCTGTTGCAGCCATGGGAATGTTCATGGCGATTTTCATTTTTGGTTTGTGGTGGGAAGTAAAATCCAAAGCGTTGGAGTGGGATTAAGATGGGAAATGATGTTTTTGAAATCACAGTCAACGCGATTAAGCTCATAGTCGTTTTTTTATTAATGGTTCAAGCTGTTCCCATATTGGTTTGGCTGGAGCGACGGGGTTCGGCTTTTATTCAAAATCGATTTGGACCAAATCGCGTTGGACCTTTGGGACTTATTCAGCTGTTAGCAGATGCTGTGAAGTTTTTGACGAAAGAAGATTTTGCTCCCGATAAAGGGATCAAAGTATTATTTTATTCAGCACCCGTATTTGCTTTAATTCCTGCGACTTTGGCATTTTGTGCCATTCCGATGTCGACACCGCTGCATTTAGAAGCATTTGATTTATTCGGTAAATCGTGGGGTCCTTACAGCTTTGCCATTCAAGGTTACGAAATTGGAATTGGAATTGTTTTCATTTTGGGAGTTTCTTCCTTAGCGGCCTATACAATCTTGATGGCAGGATGGGGATCGGGCAGTAAATTCAGTTTGCTCGGCGCATTGCGGGCGAGTGCACAGATTATTTCTTATGAATTGGCTTTGGGACTTTCCATTGTCGGTGTGATTTTATTGTATGGAACTTTTAGTTTGAATGAAATGATCACTGCACAGCAAGGGCTCTTGGAATTTTCTATGTTTGGTCACACAGTGAAAAGTACTTTCCTGCCAAATTGGGGAATTTTTTATCAACCACTTGGCGCAATTTTATTTTTCACAGCGGCTTTCGCAGAATCGAACAGACTTCCTTTTGACTTAGCCGAGGGTGAAGCGGAATTAGTTGCAGGGTTTCATACTGAATACGGCGGATTCAAAATGAATTTATTTTTCATTGGTGAATACGGCCATATGATGGTTGCCAGTGGATTATTGGCTACATTTTTCTTTGGAGGTTTTGCGTCTCCTTTTTACTGGCAGACACCAGATTACATGCGCGAATTTTTCATGACCCAGACGGGGTTTGGCATGCAGCTTAGTAATGTTTTAACGACTCTTTATTTTTACCTTTGGTTTAATATTAAATTTGCTTTGTTTTTGTGGTTCTTCGTTTGGGTGAGATGGACTCTCCCAAGATTTCGCTACGATCAACTGATGGATCTGGGTTGGAAAACGATGTTGCCGTGGGCTTTGTTCAATACAATTTTGACTGCAGGCGCAGTTTTGGCCGCCGCATCTTTTTGAGGAGTTATTTGTGACTGCAGATATATTTTTATTTTGGTTTTTAGCAATCATCACTTTGGTCAGCGGTCTTGCCGTCGTCACATTAACGAATCCGGTTTATTCAGCCCTGTGTCTTGCAATGACAATGGTTGGAGTTGCCGCTTTGTTTGTGACGCTGGGAGCACACTTTCTAGCAGGCGTGCAAATTATCGTTTATGCGGGAGCCGTGATGGTTTTGTTTGTCATGGTTTTAATGCTCTTTGATTTAAAAAACGAAAAGAAAGCATTTTCCGTAGGCGCACTGAGTGGGTTTTTTAAACTTGTTTCTGTGGGAGCTCTTGCTGGCTTGGTTGTTGGGTCAATCGCACTGACATCCCACCAAGTGAATTTTATGATTAATAAATCCAACGGTATTCCTGCAAATGATTCCACACAGACCATCGGTCATCTTTTGTTTACTAAGTACATATTCCAATTTGAAGCTTTAGGCATACTTTTACTGGTCATCGCGATCGGTGTTGTAGCTTTGGCTCGAAGCAAAGGTGGAACTCATGCTCAGCGCTGATTTATTCTTAAATGTTGGATTGGGTCACTACTTGGTCTTGGCAGCTATTCTATTTTGTCTAGGAATGGCAGGAGTTCTGCTGCGAAAAAACATCATCGTTATTTTGATGTCTGTAGAGTTGATGCTCAATGCAGTGAATTTAACTTTCGTCAGCTTTTCACAATTTTCTGGCCGCGTAGACGGACAATTAATTGTTTTTTTCGTGATGACAATTGCGGCAGCTGAAGCAGCGGTGGGGTTGGCCATTGCCGTTTCTATTTTTAAAAGATTTAAAGAAATCAATATTCGATTTTTTGAGCACCTGAAGGGATAGATCATGAACGGACTTTATGACGCCGGGGCAGCCTCGACACACCATTTGGTTTTAGCAGTACTTTTACTCAGCCCTGTGATTGGTTTTTTAATCAATGGTTTTCGATTTCGATCACAAAATGCAAATGTCGCCGGTGGAATTGCTACTGCCGCAATTTTTATTTCATTTATTTGTTCCCTTTATTTCTTTGTTCAGCTTTTGGGCTTGCCCGTTGATCAGCGAAAAATCAACTTGGTCTTTTTTGAGTGGATGAAAGTCGATTCCCTCCGGGTGAATTTTGGTTTTATTGTTGATCCATTGAGCTCAATGATGACATTGATTATCACGGGTGTCGGAACCCTGATTCATTTGTTTTCCATTTCATATATGGGTCATGATGAAAGGCCAGCAAAATACTTTTCATATTTAAATCTGTTTGTTTTCAATATGTTAATCTTGGTTCTAGGTGACAGTCTATTAACGATGTTTGTGGGTTGGGAAGGTGTTGGGCTTTGTTCATATTTATTAATTGGGTTTTGGTTTAAAGATTCTGCCAAAGCGGCGGCTGGAATGAAAGCTTTTGTAACAAATCGTATTGGGGATGCGGCTTTTATTCTGGGAATGTTTATCCTGTTTATGACTTTTGGAACATTGAATTTTTATGATCTGAATGCTTTAGCGCCGGCGACGGCTGAAACGCTTTGGTTAGCTCCGATCACATTGGGTACATTGTTTTTATTTATAGGCGCGGCGGGAAAATCTGCGCAGATTCCTCTGTATGTTTGGTTGCCTGACGCCATGGCGGGCCCAACTCCAGTGTCTGCTTTGATCCATGCTGCGACAATGGTGACTGCGGGTGTTTATATGATCGTTCGATTAAATCCAATTTTTATTGCAGCACCCAATACGATGATGATTATCGCGATCATTGGTGCTTTGACAGCAGTTTTGGCGGCGACCATTGGTATGACCCAGTGGGATATTAAAAAAATTCTGGCATATTCGACGGTTTCACAGCTGGGTTATATGTTTCTAGCTGTGGGTGTTGGTGCCTTTGGTGCAGCCATGTTTCATTTAATGACTCATGCATTTTTCAAAGCGCTGATGTTTTTAGGTTCGGGCTCTGTGATCCATTCTATGCACGAGGAACAAGACGTCAGAAAAATGGGTGGACTAAAAAAATATATGCCGATCACCCACTTCACTTTTATGATGGGGTGGCTAGCGATTATGGGAATTCCACCGTTCTCGGGATTCTTTTCAAAAGATGAAATTTTGTGGGAATCATTTTCTTCTCCTCGCGGACATGTTTTGCTTTGGGTAATGGGTTTGTTTGGCGCGACAATGACAGCGTTTTATATGACTCGAATGATGTGTCTGACTTTTTGGGGAAAAAGCCGAGTATCAAAGGATGTTCATCCCCATGAATCACCAGCGCTCATGACTGTGCCTTTAATTGTTTTAGCTGTGCTGTCTGTGTTTGCTGGTTTAATCGGAATTCCCCATGTGATCTCGGCAGTTTTACCAGGGCACCCAGCTCATGTCTTGAATGACTGGTTGGGAACATTGATTCTGAAATTGCCCGCAGCGCACCCGCCAGATGCTGCAGTGGAATGGACGCTCATGGCAGTGTCTGTTTTATTTGCCACGGTGTCAGCTTTTGTAGCCTACCAAATATATGTCGTCAGAATTGGTGCAGCAGAACTATTTGTAAACAAAATAAAACCTGTTTATGAAACTGTATACAATAAATATTTTGTGGATGAATTGTACGCAGGTGCCATCATCCAGCCGTTAGTGACTGCAAGTAAAAATTTATGGCATCATATAGATGTTCAATTTATTGATCGCACGACATATTTTGTTTCAGACATCGTCAAAAGCGCAGGCGGTATGGCGAGGTCTTTTCAAACTGGAAACTTCCAGCAGTACGCACTTTATATTGGTTTGGGCCTTGTTGTTGCATTATCAGCAGTGATCATGGGGAATTAATTTATGCTTTTATCAGTGATTGTTTTTTTACCTCTTGTCTTCGCCTTGTTTTTAGCTCTTTGGCCTAATGAAAAAAGTCTTCGACCCGTGGGCCTTGCGCTTTCTCTGATTCAGCTGCTGGTCAGTTTGCTTTTGTTTCAACAATTTGATCCATCCACTCACGAATTGCAGATGGTTGAAAAATACTCTTGGATTACAAAATTTGGAATTAGTTATTTTCTGGGAATAGATGGCATTTCTTTTTGGTTAGTCATGCTGACAAATTTTTTAATGCCTGTCATCTTACTCGCAAGTTGGAACACAATTGAAACTCGAATCAAGGGTTTTTTAGTTTGCATGTTTGGTTTGCAAACAGCATTGCTTGGAACATTTTTGGCATTCGATGCTATTTTATTTTATGTTTTTTGGGAGCTGTCATTGGTTCCAATGTATTTCATCATCGGAATGTGGGGCGGAAAACGAAAAATATATGCAACACTCAAATTTTTTATTTATACAATGGCCGGCTCTGTCTTAATGTTGATCGCGATTATCTATCTCATGTATCTTACCCAGCAAGCCAATGGACAGATGAGTGCAAGCTTACTTGATTTTTACAGTTTGAAAATACCCTTTGTGGGCGGCGAGTTCTTTACTCTTCAAACATTGTTGTTTTTTGCTTTCGCATTGGCATTTGCAATTAAGGTTCCGATGTTCCCACTTCATACTTGGTTGCCAGATGCCCACGTAGAAGCGCCGACACCTGGGTCTGTGATCTTAGCCGGTGTGATGTTGAAAATGGGAACATATTGTTTTCTTCGTTGGGTCATCCCTCTGTTTCCCAATGCTGCAGAATATTGGTCGTGGCTGTTCATGTTGTTAGGAGTCATTGGAATCATTTATGGAGCCTTGGTTGCTATGGTTCAGCCGGATATTAAAAAGCTTGTTGCATATTCTTCTGTTTCCCACATGGGCTACATTATCATAGGGCTTTTTGCTTTTAATGTTTTTGGAATTCAGGGCGGCCTTTATCAAATGTTGAACCATGGGATATCGACAGGAGCTCTATTCATATTGATTGGAATGATTTACGAGCGAACGCACTCTCGAGAGATTACGGATTACGGCGGTTTGGCAACCGTTATGCCAGTTTATACAATTTTCTTTTTTATCGTCACCTTGTCATCTATTGCAGTTCCACTGACCAATGGTTTTGTAGGCGAATTTTTGATTTTGCTCGGAGTCTTCAAAGCTCATCCGCTTTTTGCAGGAATTGCGTCTTTGGGTGTTGTTCTGGGTGCAGTTTATATGTTGTGGATGTTCAAGCGAGTTTTCTTTGGTGAAAAAGGACCTCTTTGTAAAGACGAAAAACATCCACTCATGGACTTGAACCTTCGGGAAATTGCAGTCTTGGTTCCCTTAGTTGCTCTGATTTTTATTATGGGAATTTTTCCAAATGCATTTTTACGTTGGTCAGAAAAAAGTGTTGAGCATTTGACTACGAATCGCACCAATTACCAACTGACCCTTTTGAAGAAGTAAGGAAAGATTTATGTCATCCACTGCAACGATTTTGGCGAATTTTAAATTTGATGTTTCTGACTTGTTGCCTGCAACATCGATGATTATTTTATTCATTTTTAGCTTGCTGCCAATCACGATTAAAGTCTTACGCGGAAACCGCGAACAGGCGCCTATTGCCACAGTTTCCCAAGGATTAATTGGAGTTTTTGCATCTGCATTTTGTTTGGTTTTATTTAGCGGATATGGGCGCCTCGCCTTTTCTGATTCCTTAGTTTTTGATGGAATGACAACCATGGTGGGGTTGATAGCCTTGGGGTCAGTGGCAATTTCTATTTTACTCATGTATGAAAACCAAGCCACTCGAGGTGCTCAGTTCTCAGAATTGATTTTTTTGGCGATGAGCTCGGCTCTGGGAATGCTGATTTTAGTTTCCGCTTTAGACTTGCTGACAATTTTTATCGGATTGGAATTGATGTCTGTTTCTTTATATTTGATGATTGGGATGAGCCATGAAGAAAAGCTTTCAAAGGAATCAGCCTTAAAATATTTTGTCTTAGGAAGTTTTGCATCAGCCATTTTCCTTTACGGAGTTTCCGTCATTTACGGCATGACGGGCACTACAAATATTGGTGAAATTTTGGGAAGTGCAGTGACTATGATGGAAACAAATCGTTTGTTTCTATTCGGCGTGGTTTTAGTTGTTGTCGGTTTTTGTTTCAAAGTTTCCATTGTTCCATTTCACGCTTGGACACCTGATGTCTATCAAGGTGCACCAACTCCTTTGGCGGCCATGATGGCCACAGCCGTGAAAGCAGTTTCCTTTGCGGCATTTATTCGAGTGATCACGACAAAGTCATTGATGGGGTCTGAAGGATTATTTGATTTGCTGCAATGGCTTGCCGTCATCACAATGATCGTCGGAAATGTCGCGGCAGTTATTCAGAATAACTTTAAGCGGATGCTGGCTTATTCAAGCATTGCCAATTCTGGTTATATTTTAGTTGGTGTCATCGCGACAGGAATTAGTGGGGAAAACAACGCATTTTCTGCTGGTACTGTGATTTTCTATTTAATGAGTTATTCAATCATGACTCTGGGATGTTTTGCCCTAATTTCAATGATGGAAAAAGAAGAGCAAAGTATTGTTTCCATCGAAGACTTATCAGGCATGGCTAAAAAACATCCTTTAATAGCCTTGAGCTTAACAGTTTTATTATTGTCACTCGCAGGGATTCCGCCAACTCTAGGATTTTTCAGTAAATTTTATTTATTCAACGCAGCCGTTGGCGAAGGCCTTCTTTGGTTGGCAATTTGGGGTGTATTGAGCTCGGTGATTTCGGTTTATTATTATTTGCGACCAATCGTTATGATGTACATGAAAGATGGCGAATTCAGCTTGGCTGATCATAAGTTGAATGCAACAACCGCAACTGTTTTTGGATCTGCGGTTTTGATTTTTGTTCTAGGTGTTTTGTCTGGACCAATTATGACAGCAGTAGAACAAAGCCTTATCGTCAAATAAAGGTTTTTTTGATTTCCGCACCAACGCTAGTTTGGGCGTGTTTTGATATCCCTAGACCTCGGATCCAGCATTAGGGCTGGTTTGTTTGTGATTTGAGACAAGGTCAGACTTTTTTGATATTCTAAGCCTCAGGGTGGCTTTTCAAGGATGAAAGGTCTGGAGTTGCAAAGTGAAAAAGTATTTTTTGATCAGCGCTTCGATTCTTCTGGTTATCTTTCATAGTCTTCGAGGTTTTCACCTATTGAACGTCACGGTCGCAATCATCATCGGGATAGGTTTAATTTTATCAACTAAAAGTAGCTACGAGTATTTTTCTAGAAAAATTCGGGCGTCACGCGCCAAAATTCAAAGGTTCCAAAAAGCGATGCACATGTTAGACCGGATCAGCGATCTTCCTTCCGGTCAAATCGATCAGTTATTTTCTTCACATGATCAAAAGGCTTTTGTTGCAGCGGAGCAGAGGGCAAAAATTTATCATCTGAAGCCAAAGTTGGGGCTAGTTCAGTTTAAAGATGAAAAGCGAGAACTGCAGATTCATGAAGTTACATATCAGGCCCATGATGTATTGACAGATATGCAATGCTTAGAAGAAAGGGCTCTGCATTACCCCAGCGATCAGAAAAAACTTTTTATTTTTGTTTCTGAACAAACACAGTCGACGGATTCTCAGCTGATCGATGCCATTAGAAACAGGAAAATCCCTCAAGCTGCTATTCAAACTGAAATTTTTAGGAATACGGATGTGATTGAAATCGCAAATAAAACATTTTTAAATCATCGAAAAAAGATCCGCGAAATCGAACAGCTTCTGCGTGAAGATTATCAGCAGTTGATCTATATGTATCCCGAACACCTTGAAAATATTCACACATTGAAACTGCTCTCACAGCCTAACGAAGAACAAACTTCAGTCTAGGCTCTTAGACTTCAGCGTAACTAGGCGCAGGTTTCATTTAAAAATCCCGACTTTTTAATGCGGATAAAGTGGATTTGAAACCAATGCGAACAATTCGATCTAATATTTTTGGATTTAAACTAAAATGATCAACAAAGAACATTTCATAATTTTGTGGTCGGGGATGGATGTACAAGTAATCGACTTCAGGACGAAAGTTCAGACGCTGGCGGATCATTTCCAAAATTTGTTCTCGGTGGGTTTCGGAAATTTTACTTTCCTTGCAATATTGGTCTATGGATTTGTAAATTTGCTTGAGTTGACTTTGCCATTCAATATTGCGAACAATTTTCTGCTGAATCACTTGATATAAAGCCTGGTTGATGATGACGGGAATTCCATAAGTGTGAAGACTGCCCATTTCATCGTTGTAATGATACGGTTGTGTTGAATAAGAAGCGATGACCAAATCCGCACCAAATTCGGAAGCCAAAGGGACCGACAGAGTACTTCGAATTTCTCCATCGTAATACATAATATCTTTGCCATTTTGGTTTGTGACAGCCGTTGGTGCAAAGACAGGGGGTAAAGACGTTGAACAAGCTACGGCTTCAGAAATAGAAGCATAGTTGATGTATTTGTGGGTCGATGTTTTACTGCTTTCTTTGAAGGGTCCAAACAAGGCTTGCCGAGTGTGATTCAATTGGGTCGCCGTGATGTAGAGCTCAACCCCAAGTTTGGCGAATTCATTATCCACTAAAACATCTTCGCGCAGATATCGCTCGAGACCCCTAGTTGTAAAAAGTCCATTTAACTTAAAAGAGTTTTTCAATAGAGATTCCAAACCGCCCGTGACCAAGGTTTTTCTCAAAATGGCTTCTGGGATAAAGCGCAGTAGATTTTTTCCATTCACTGAAAAAATATCTCGGTAAGCAAGGGGTCGGAGATACCGAAGTGTTCGATCTCGAAAAGTAGGGTCACTACCCGAGCCCAATTGAAAAGCATTAATCAAAGATTCTGTGTCATAACCAGCTGCTAAAATAGAAGCAACAAAAGCTCCGGCACTTGATCCGACATACATTTTTACTGTCAGTGGCATATCATCGGGATACTTATGACGCACAAGCTCCGTGGGGCCACCGGCAAAACGAAATCCTTTTTCACGAAGAGCTAAACAAACTCCAATGTGAAACGCCGCCGCTTTAATCCCACCGCCGCCCAAGACGAGAGCTATTTTTCTCTTATTTTGCCATTGCATCTGACTATTCAAGCACAAAGAACAGACGATTGTCGAGTTGCTCAGGCCGAAAGTCCTGACTAATCAGCTCTTATTCCGACCAAAGTCCTGTGACTATCCAGCTGAAGGTCCAGAGCCATATGAGTTTGACCACCACACGTTGACATGGGAATAGTCACTGACTAGCCTTAAAAAATGGAAGGAGCAACTGA
>JBKCTJ010000320.1:0-22915 GCA_046318875.1 Pseudobdellovibrionaceae bacterium
CTTCAATGTTATAATATTGCTCGGGACATTTATGCAGATTGCTTGCTTCAGCGGGACTACATTCCTGCTCCTTGGAGAAATCATCAAAGAATTAAAACCCAGGATTTTGAAGACCAAACTGATTTTCTGACGAGATTACAGCGTCGGATGGTAGAAAAAGGAAATGTCTATTTTGCTGAAGGCAAACCCGGACTTCATCGTCTTCCACTCATTTTGGCCATTCCCTTTGCCGTGGCTGGATTTGTTTATTCAGGGATCGGCGAGAAAATTTTGAAAAAAAAGACGCCGGCACAAAGAGTGTTTTTATCTTTCTTTGAAAAACTAAAGTGGATGTTTCGGGGATTTTTTTATTTGTTAGAAATGGATATGAAGGGCCTGGCTTCCTTCGGAGTGATTGCATCTCTTTTGATTGGAACAATCACATTCAGTTTTGTTTCAAATTTATCAATGGCATGGGCCTTGTTATTAGTTCCATGGACAGCCTTTTTATTTACTGGGCTTTTTATTGTTTCTCATGACGCCATTCACGGGACTTTGATGCCGCATTTTCCGACTTTGAATTTGCGTGTTGGTCAAATCGCTTTGTTTGGCTATGCTGGTTTTTCATTTCGTGATTTGGAAGCGAAACATCATCAGCATCATGATCATGTAGCAACTTTAAAAGACCCAGATTTTCACAATGGAAAAAATGAATCATTTTGGCCGTGGTATTTTCATTTTATGTGGACCTATCGATCGTTTAAACCGTTTTTGTTTTTTCAAGTGTCCTTTGTGATTATGTTTTTTGGCTTTGGTGTTTCTTTAACTGATTTTATGGTTTACTGGGCGGTTCCGGCAATTTTAAGTTCTTTGCAGCTTTTTTATTTTGGAACCTATTTGACGCATAAAAAACCTGTGGGTGATTATAATTTTTACCGCGCGACATCGAATGACTTTCCAGGTTGGCTGTCCCTTATGACTTGTTATCACTTTGGCTATCATTTAGAACATCACGCAAGTCCGCAGACTCCGTGGTGGGGACTGCCAGCTTTGCGAAAAAAAATGATTGCGGCCTCTGTGAACCAGACCTTGGAATCTCCGTCAGAAAGGAGTGCCCATGCTTGATTTTGCTTTGATCGTATTGATCATCGTTTCGACATTTGTTTGTGTGGAACTGCTGTCTGTTTTGATGCATAAGTTTTTGTTTCACGGTCCCCTATGGGCCATTCATGAAACCCACCATGTTCCATCAAAATCAGCTTTTGAACTGAATGACGTTTTTAGTGCCTTTTTTGCAGGGCTTGCAATGTTTCTGTTTTGTTTTGATTCGATGAATCTGAAAGCTGTCGCCATGGGAATCACTTTATACGGGTGTGTTTATTTTTTCGTTCATGATGTGATTACTCATCGTCGATTTTTTTCCTATCAAACAAAAAATGTATTTCTTGGAAAAATTCGGGATGCCCATCGAAAGCATCATCAAAAAATTACGAGGGACGGCCAAGGTCCCTATGGACTATTTTTCTAACGATGAATTACGGTTTTAGATAAGCGGACGAAAAGAACCAACCCCAGGGCTCCCAAGGCAAAAAGCCAAAAGCAGTATTTCATTTCATAAGTTGCTTGGTTCTGACTAGACCAAAAAAGTTCACCTAGCCAGCGGGTCGGTAGATATTCTGAAATGTTTTGAATTTTCTGTGGCAAAAGTCTTGGCGGCATCCACAGGCCACCAGCAAAAGATAGTGGTAAATAAATAATGTTTGCAATTGGAACAGAGGCCTGTGGACTGACGAGGCAAGAGACATTCATCGCAATGAGCGAAAATGAAAAAACGCCGATGATCATGGAAATAAAAAATCGATTCCATTCAATAAATGAAAAATCAATGGGGGTGGACGACCATGAGATCATCAAAACACATATCACAGCCAAACAACTTAAAACCAGCGCCCCCACTGACTTTGCTAGTAAGACTGAAAATGTTGATGTCAGTTTTAAAATAAATTGGTCCCAAGTTCGGCGTCTTTGCTGAGAATATGAAATTAAAAATTGATAAAAAGCGACACCAACAACAGCATAGGCACAAAAGCTGAGGGTCAAGCTTAAAGCACTTTCCGGAGTTTTCGCATTGGGTGCACCAAAAAACCAAAAGAATAAAGAAGGAAAAATCAAGGTCGAAATCAAGTACATAGGTTGTCTGAAAAATTCCGCTAAATTCACATAGACTTGATAGAAAAAAATTTTTTGTGTCATTGTTTTCCCTTGGACTGTGCCTTCTTGAGGGAGTTCTGCAGGGAAACTTCGATGGGGATATGTTCCACTGTGAGATCTTGAATTTCATTTTCTGAGAGAAGCTGTTGAACGGTCTTTTCAATTTCCGTGGTGAACAGATGTTGAAGCATCTGTGGTTCAGAAGACAAGCGGTAACTTATTTTTTTAAAAGGAATATTTGCTCCAAGGCCCTTCAAATCACCTTGATATTGAACTTTGCCTTTTTGCAACAGGATCACCTGATCGGTCATTTGGTGGATTTCGTGGGCATTATGGGTGGTCAGCAAAAACGAAATGCCTTTTGACTTTTGTAAATGAATCCACTTCCACAAAAGATCACAAGTGGCCGAGTCTAACCCTGTCGTGGGTTCATCCAGAATGACAACATCATGGTTTCCTAGAAATGAAATGATCAGTGAAATTTTTCGCAGTTCACCGCCGCTCAGTGTTCCTATTCGTTGATTCAATATTTTTTTCACATCAAATTGTTCGCAGAGATGATCTAGATTTTGTGATTCAGTTTTCATGGCTAATCGTGTGAGGTGAAGAACTTCGCAAACTAGCAGGGTATTGGGAAACTGCAAAGTCTGGGGTGAATAGCCCAAGGTGAGTCGAGCTTGGAGTTCGATTTTACCTGAAGAAGGATTTTGGTGTTGGAGGATCATTTCAAAAACTGTGGTTTTGCCTGCACCATTAGGTCCCAGAAGTGAAATCACCTGGCCTTGTTCCAATGAAAATGACAGGTCATCAACGATGACTTGGTTTTTCATTTTGAAGCTCACATGATCAAACCGAATCAAAGGTTTCATCAATTAGCTTTCTATCTGGGTTTTTTGTTGAAAAGTTTGGTCGTAACTTGGCGCTTGTGTTTTAAAGAGAACATCCCACCATGTGAAAAACAAACCGTAATTGTATTTATAAAATCGATGATGCTGCGAATGATGAGTAGCCCCCAGCCACCACTTTGTTACTGGGTTTTGAATCAACCAAGAAGGGTAAAGCTCGTACCCACCATGATTGATGGCTGCGGTCACTGTCATCAATGTCAAGTGAGCTAAAATCACAACGGGGTGAAGAGGTAGAATCAAACAAATGATTGGCAAAATCATTGCTTGTAAGAGTCCTTCTACAGGATGGAAAGAAAATGAAGCCCAAGCGGTTGGAGTCAAAGATTCGTGGTGAATTTGATGAAATTTTTTATAGAAATAAGGGTGGTGCAGTAACACATGGGTCACGTAAAAGTAGAAGTCATGAACGACTGCAAGAATGAACCAACTGAGTGCAAGATAAAAATATCCGTATTGATCAAAGCTCAAATAAATTTGAGTGTAACCATTTTGCCAAAGTAATCCCATGACGACTCCAAAAATTGAAAATAAAATTGCAGTCATCAAAGACCACTTGATTTCAAATTTAATCTGGGTCGTTTCGGGATTTTTTGGGTAAAGGTAACGTTTTTGAAAAAAACGGATCTTCAGCTTTTCACGCAAAAAATGAAAGACCAACCAAACTGAATTCACGGCAAAATATCTGAATAAAACAAAAGCCAAAACAACAAAGACGCCGGCCATAAAGAATTTAGCCTGATTTAAGTCTTGGGGAATATAAGCTTCGAATTTTTGGAGTCGTTCAAACAATGTTAGCTCTTCCATCAACTTAAGATATCAAACCATAGGGTATTGTCCACATTGAATCAGTTTAATATTGAGCTGTAACATTGATTCATATTTATTGATGTTTCCAGGACCTTGTTTCTAACGCATACGAGCTTTAGTTTTCGGGAAAAAACTTGTGATCTATAAAACCAGACGGCAAGACCGAAAGTGTGGAGCATGACGCAAAATATATTGTGTGTAGGTCACAAGACGTTGGGTAAATTGGATGCGTAAATCATTGTAATTTTGTTTTTGAGGATCTGTTGCTGGAATTTCAGTATGAAATTGAAGTCCAATGCTTTTTCCGTCTTCTGAAACGAGTGCTTCTACAATTCTGTCTTCCGTTGCGTATCCGCCAACCAATGATCGACTTCCTGGGGCCAGTCGCACCGCTTGATGATGATAACTGTTTGTTTCAATTTGTGTGCGCCCGAAAAGTTCAATCAGCAGGGGATGGACCAAATTCACACTGTGCCACTTTTCTGCATGGGACAGGTAATCTCCATGTTGAGAATGAAAATTGGTGTCGGCAACCCCGTCCTTGGAAAGGTCTTGATACATGCGGTCACCCCGAGCAATAGCTCCAATTTGATGGCCACGACAAATTCCAAAATATAAACCAGGCTGTGTTTGATAGCTTCGTATTAAAGCAACTTCCGAAGCATCGCGAGTATAGCTGACTCGCATCGAGTGAGTGATGTTTTCATTGTAAAGGCGGGGATGGACATCGTCTCCACCCATACCGACTCTCAATCGAAAATTGTGACCGATTTGCCTACGGTAGTCGGCTCTGTCACCTTCAGTTAAATGTAAATCAGCGGCTACAGGTAAGATAAAAATATTTTCGACATTGGGATTGGTAAATAAATTCACGTGCCTCCGGACTCGGGCATTTTCAGGAGATAAATCTGAAAATTCGTTTGCGTGGAGTATAACTTGAAGTCGTGAAGAGTTTGGATTCTCGTGGAATGGAACTGCATTTTATCCTCTAATAGAAATCATTTCGTCTCTTCGAGATTTTGATGCAAATGAGAGACCGCTGGACCGGAAAATTTTATTTTAAAACCGAAAGCCGAGCTGCCTTCAGTCTAAAAAAATTTTTTAAATATGAAGAGCTGTGATCAGCTGAACGACGCGGTCACCATCTGCATCAATGCTCTCGTCAATGAAATTCAGAATTGTCTGCCGTAGAAGGTTTTTCAATTCGGGCATTTTGCTTTCCTGGATACAAAAAGACGAAGCAAAAAACATTTCACTTTTCGAAGTTGCAGCCAGATCAACTCGGCGGCTAGCCAGTGCTGCAGCGTTTTGAAAAATATTTTTCATCAATTGAGCTTGGTCCGTGTTTTTAACAAATAAATGAAGCTCTTGAGGTTCAAAAAAATCCCCATGGATTTTTTTAACTAAACCCACAGTAGCGAGTTGAGTAAGAATGTCTGACAACTCAGGTTCATGAATCCCTGTGCGCTTTTGAATTTGATGTTGATATGCCCCGTGTCCCGGCGACCCACTGGCTGCAAACACGCTCATAAATTTGGGAATTTTCATCAATAATAAGGGGTCTTTGATTGATGATTCAGACATTTCGCGATGACTACGGTTCCAATTTTTCTGTCGCAGCTCTGTGATAAGCAAATCAATTTTGTTTCGATCGATTTCGGGATAAAGGTCTTCTTCTTCCAGGGCGATCAGCGAACGGAAAAACTTTTTTGCTGCCAGTGGTGCTTTCAATGCTTTTTCAAAAACAAAAGAAGATTGAGCCGTTAATCTTCTTTTGCCAGAAATAACATCTCCCGGAAATCCTCGGTGGCAGCCGGCTGCTCTTGCAAAATCTGAAAGGGAAAGATTTCGAATTTCCAAATAAATTTTTAGAAAATTTCGATAATCTTTGGCATTTCGCAATTGCGACCAATCTTCTCTTTTGCGATTACTTCTAGTTTTCAATGGAAAAACCACCGAGTGTTGAGCTGGCGCCAAATGGGCTTGCAAGGGTATAAAAAAGTGACCTGTCCAGCGCTTGTCCTAATCAGAGTGGCAAGAGATGTTTTGATTAATTTCATTTGGTTTCACCCGGTTTGATGTTTAAGCTGAATATAACTATAAATGCTGCCTTGCAGAAATGAAAGTAAAAATGATTCATTACGATAAGTATTTGTCGTCAGCTGACGACAGGAAAACAGTTTTTGATTGTTGAGTGCTGGGTGATCCACCTGATAATGTTGATTACGGCGGAAACTAATTCCCGCCTAGATTTGTTATTGTAAAAAATAGTCCCCGACGACAAGTAAACGGTCCACTTTTTCTCGTTGGAGTCTGAATTGGATTTCGTTTTCTGTCATCGCGGCGTCAGCGATTCGCTTGGCATGTAAAGTGTCCGCTAAGAAAATAAGATTTATGTTTTCACCAAGCTTTAATCTTTCCAAAAGCTGCTTCGAATTTTCTGTCGCAAGCTGCTTTCTTTCTGAAATAACAGGGCGGACGTCAATTTCTGCTCCCATTTGATCTGTCGCAGATTTTGTTTGTTTCCTTAAAGTTTCAAAAACAGATTGTCGCTGAATTCGTAGAACTTGTTCTTGGCTTTTTGCAATGTTCATTGACGGCCCAGTACCAAAGCCCAGTCCTGATGGGATGGGGATATTATCAAAAAAACCACCGCCGGTGCCCATACTTGCCGGAGTTAATCCTAGAAATGAAAAAGTGAGTTCTTTTTTAATCTGCGGAATGATTTTCAGCAGCTCATCATACTGTTTCAATTCGTTTGATCTCGCTAAAATGTCATTGATGACAGTTTCATAAGGGAGTTTGTTTTTTGATTTCATATCTAGAGCTGGAACATCCTTGGGTGTGAGTTCGATATCTCCGGCTCCTCCAGTGACAAAAGAAAGTTCTCGCCGGACATCTGCTAAATAAACTTTCATTCGAATCAAATCTTCCTGCAGGGCCAAAATACGAATTTGAATTTCCCTAGCATATTCTGGTGTCTCCATTCCCAGATCCACTTTGATTTTAGCGATGTCATAAACTCCTTGAAGATCAGATTTATAGTCTTTAATCATTTTATAAATTTTTTGATCTTGATTCACTTTGATAAAGAGGACTCGAGCATTCAGCACTTGGTTACCCACCAAGGCACGGTAGCCGTAGCTTTCGGCTTGAAAATAGATTTTATTTTGTTCCAACCGAAACCAATTTGCTGGTGACAGAAATGGCGCCATTTCTGCCCATGAAGTCAAATCCAGGGGATTGGATGCAATCTTTATAATATTCCAGACATTCAGTGAAGGCATCAATTCACCACGAGCAGCTTCGATATTTTCTTTGGCCTGATACACTTTTTGAGCTTGTTCAAGAACAGTGAAGTTTTTCCGTCGGACCTGGGCACTAAAGTCTTCGAGGGAAGTTTGGGAAAAAGAGTTCGGAGCAAATAAGAATGACTGAATCAACAGACTTGTTAAGAGAATAATTTTTTTCATAAATGAGTTTTCCTATTGTTTCAGTTGAAGTTGAAAAGATTGAGTCACGCCCGTAGCTGTTGATTGCATCTGAACAATCAGAGATGTCGCTTGATCAGTCTGACCGGCAAGGATGGCTTTGGAAATGGCCAGGGCATTTGCCACGACAGCTTGGCTTTGAATTGCTGCAATCTCTTTTGCTGTGAGGATTCTATCGCTTAAGAAAACATTAAATATATTTCCGCAATTTTCGCTTTGAAGTTTGTAAGCTCCATTTGCATAAAACGCTTTTATATCTGAAAATTGACAGCCCGTTGCTGCCTGTGGGTTTTTCACATTCCAAAATCTTATGGATGAATCTAAGCCCAAAACATTGAGATCAGCTTGAACTTCTTCAATAGTTCGAATTCTATCATCGATATAAAGAGGAATAGTTGGCAAAGATTTATGGCTGATCCCATATTCGGTTCCATTGATTTTGATCTGCCCAGTGTATTCGTTTGAAACAGCTGCATAAAATCGATACCGGCGTTGCAAATCCTTTTCAAGCTTCAATGACTGTTCATTTTTTGCTTGCTGTTCGGCTTTAGTCTGTTCTTTAGCCTGCTCTTCAGCTTCAAGATTGGCGAGCTCTTTGCGTTTTGCATCTTGTTCGCTTTGCGAAGGTTGTTGGCAATTTGCAAGCATGAATGCTGTCACCGTCCAAAGTAATACCGACTTAAAATATTTCAAATTTCCTCCATGGTTTCCGTTAATTGGAATTTCATTAATTGATAGTCTCTTTTTAATTCAATGTATTTTTTCTGGTAATCGTAGTAGCGATCACTGGCCGAGAGAACTTCGGAGGATCCCTTCACGCCGCGACTGTATTCTCGAAGAATGCTTTCAAGGTAATTTTTCATCATCTTTTGGTTGGATGAAGCATCTTGGACTTGCCGTTCAAGGGTAGAAAATAGCTTTTGTTGATTTTCATATTCAATTTCTAATTCTTTTTTTGCTTGGTCTGCTTTGAATTCTTCTGCAATGGCCAAAGCTGCTAAAGTTTGCTTTTCAGTGATGGATTGAGCAGCATCAAATAAATTCATTTTTAATCTGACTCCATAATAATAGTCTTGGCGATCCCGCTGCAGAAATTGATCGCTTTCCCTGCGGTTCAATTGTTTGTAACCAGTAATTAAATCCAGTTCAGGCATCCACCATTTTCCTGCTACTTTACTTTCCGAAGAGCTTTTTGCCGCGAGTGCTTCAGATTTTCGCACGCTGGAGAGTCCCAAAGGATTCACTTTGCCGCTCACTTTTTGAGTCATAACTGCACTTGGAATTTCTGATGGATATAGAAATGTTTTGTCTTTCCCTTCGTGCATCAAAATATTAAGTCTTTGTTCAGAAGTTTTTTGCAGAACATCGAGTCGTGTTTTTTCTTGCTCTAGCAATTTGTCATTCATTTCAAATTCTACAAAATCTGTTTGAGGAGCAACTCCAGCAGAAATTCTTTGTTTTGATGCAGTCAGATTTTTTTTATTCAATTCTTGGTATTTTTTCAAAACATCTAAGCTTTCTTTGGCATAAACAACATTCCAAAAAGACTCCAGAGCTTTGCTCAATTCGTCTAAATAAATTTCATCTTTTTCTGCAAGGGAAGCATCAACTTCGCTTTTGATTTGATTGTCTTTTTCGGAGTCTTTAAATCCGCGGAATAAATTGATGCTCGCTTCAACTCCGTAGAAGGGATCATTGACCTCTTTTTTAAGTTCCTTGGTAAATGTTTCCACTCCGGCTTGGGCTTCTACTTGGGGCAAGTAAGAGCGCAAGAGATAGCCTTTTCTTCCCTGAATTGCTGTGGCAATTCGCACTGAAGCTTCAATGTGGCGATTATTTTTAACAACTTTTTCTTTCACCATTTCCGGCGTGAGTTCCTGGGTAGGAGCAACAAAGGAAATGAAAATTGCAAAAACAAAAACTAGGAGTTGAGACTGCATAAATGTGATCCTTGGTTATTTGGCTTTTTTAGGTTCAACAGTAAAGGTTAAAGCGTTTGGACTTTTCTGTGTTGGATCTTTGACCATCAGGTGCAAAGTGTAACGATGGGATTTTTTCGCATCGTAAGTGTATTCGAGGCTTTGATCCTTTTTGACTAAAGCAATTTTTTCTTTCTTTTTTGTTCGAGGCAATTCAACTTCGCCTGTAGTTGTAATTGTAGCTGCATCAACTTGCTTCATATCGTGGTCATAAAAATGGATTTGAACATTTTGTCCTTTGTTCACAACCTCCACGTGGATGCTATCTAAAGTTTTGATGAGTCCGCCTTTTGGTGCTTGAACTAATCCTGGAGCATCGTGATTGTGCCCATGTTCATCGGGACCTGATAAAACGCTCTGGCTCATTAAAACTGTCAGTGCCGTGATCGCTATTTTTGTCAGTGTTAGTTTTACTGCGCTCAATGGGGTTGCTTTGTTTTTCATTTGGTTCTCCTTTTAAAGTTTATTTTGTTAAATTTTGTCTTGTTAAATTTTGTCTCGGTGATTTTTCTTGTCTATATATTCTAAAGCTGCTTCTTTTCCAAATTTGTAAAACAACGTGGGTGTCACAACGATATCTAAAAGTGTCGAACTGAAGAGTCCGCCGACGATAACCACGGCGACTGGATGCAAAATTTCACTTCCGGGTTGTCCTGTGGCCCAAACCAAGGGGAGTAAGGCAAGTGTTGTGACCGATGCTGTCATCATGACGGGGACCAGTCTTTCGACGGATCCTCGGATAATCATTTCCTTTGTAAAGGACTCGCCTTCAAATTCCATCAGATGTAAGTAATGTGAAATCATCATGATTCCATTTCGGGATGCGACTCCGCACAAAGTGATAAATCCCACAAGTGATGCAACAGTTATTGTTCGATCAGTGAAGAATAATAAAATAATTCCGCCGATAAAAGCGAAGGGTATGGTCAACATAATTTGTGCCACGATCATTTTTGAATGAAAGTGGCTCAGTAAAATCAAAGCAATTCCAAGTATAGCAAGAATTCCAAACAGCAAAATTTTCTGAGTGGCTCTTTGCTGGCTTTCAAATTGACCACCGAAAGTCACATAATAACCCTCGGGTAATTTTACTTTTTGTTGAATACGGTTTTGAATTTCACCGACAAGGCCGGCGAGATCACGCTCTGAAACATTTCCTGAGATAACGATTCGTCGCTGTCCGTTTTCCCTGAATACTTCGTTCGGGCCGCTTGCTTCATAGACATCGGCGACTTGTTCTAGCAAAACTTTTTGTCCCGTAGGCATGACTTTTAATACGGTTTTTTGAATCCGCTCAAGGCTTGAGCGTGATTGGTCATCAAATCGATAAAATACATCAAAAAATTTATTTTCTTCGATCACTTGGGTCACAATTTCACCATTTAAGGCTGCTTCGAGCAAAGATGTTATTTCACCTGCGCTTAATCCATATTTGGCAGCGTCATCTCTGAGAACTTGAATTTTCAGTTGAGGAATTAAACCTTGTTGTTCCACGCGCAGATCAACAAGGCCCGGAGTCCCATCGATTGCCGCTTGCACTTCGATGGCTTTTTCTCGAAGAGTTTGCAGATCAGAACCAAAAATTTTAATGGCTAAAGCAGCGCTCACACCGGACAACATATGATCTATCAAATGGGACAGTGGTTGACCAACGGCAATTCCCAGCTGAGGAAATTTTTCTGTCAAGCGATCCCGAATTTCATTTAAGACAACTTCTTTTTCTCGATAGGAGGGTTTAAAATCCACATCAATCTCGCTGACGTTGACACCCATGGCGTGTTCATCCAGTTCTGCACGCCCCGTTCGTCGAGAGACTGATTTCACTTCCGGTGTTTGCATGATGATTCGTTCGGCTTGTTCCCCGAATTTATTTGATTCGGTCAAACTGATTCCAGGGGGCGCAGCAAGAGAGATCATGGCTGTGCCTTCGTTAAACTGAGGTAAAAAATCTCGTCCCATAAAAGGGATCAAACTGACGGATCCAACCAAAGCAATCGATGTGATTCCTAAAACTAAAAATGGATAATCAAGAGCGTGATTTAAAATTTTACGATCGAATTTTTTTAGAAAAGAGACAAGCTTTGTGTCGTCATTTTCTTTTTGATCTTTGATTTTCAGAAAGTAAGAACATAACACAGGAGTCAATGTTAACGAAACCACAAGGGATGAAAGCAGCGCTGTTAAATAAGAAATGGCCAAGGGAGAAAATAATTGTCCTTCAAGACCGGATAAATTAAAAAGCGGCAGAAAAACCAGGGTAATGATCATGGTTGCAAGAACGATGGAATTTCTAACTTCACTGGAGGCATTGAAAATGACTTTTAACATCGGGGACGGATTTAATTTTGTTGCATTTTCTCGAAGTCTTCGAAAAACATTTTCAACATCCACAATGGAATCATCCACCAATTCACCAATGGCAATGGCAAGTCCACCGAGGGTCATTGTATTGACTGATAAACCAAAAACTTTAAACACAATTGCAGTGACTAAAAATGAAATTGGAATCGCAGTTAATGTGATCACAGACATTCGCAAATTAGCTAAAAAAATCAAAAGAACGAAAAAAACCAAAACCGTCCCAGATTGCAGTTTAGATTGTATGCCTTTGATGCTGGCATGAATGAAATGGCTTTGCTTAAACACATCTGTATTCACTTCAAGACCCTGGGGAAATCCAGATTTTAAATTTTCAATGGCTTCGTCAATTTGCTTGGTCAGCTGAACAGTATCTGCTGTGGGTTGTTTTTGCACTGTTAAGACAACGGAAGGGGAACCCATGTAACTCCCGTCGCCTCGTTTCACTCGAGCTGCAAATTTCACTTCAGCAATATCTTTAATGAAAATAGGTCGCCCGAAATGAAGACCGATCAATGTATTTTTAATGTCGTCAATGGACTCGACGACACCAATCTTGCGAATCAGCAGTTCTTGTCCATTTTGTTCAAGATAACCGCCCGTCGTATTCTGAGAAATCTGTGAGATTTGTTTGTCGATTTGTTCAATAGAAATTTGATATCGATTCAATTTTTCGGCAGAAATTAAAATTTGATATTGTTTCAGTCCACCACCGATCACAATAATTTGTGCAACTCCCGGAATGGTCATGAGCCTTGGTCTTAAAACCCATTCCGCATAGGTTCTTAAATCCAAAGGTGAAATTTTATTATCGGGGGAATAAACAGCAATTTGTTGAATTTGACCCATTAAAGAGGCAATCGGTCCCATGGTGGGAACAATGTTTTTTGGAATGCGGTCGCCTACTAAATTCAATTTTTCCTGAACAAGTTGTCGGTTTCGATAAATGTCCGTGTTCCATTCAAATTCCAAATAAATGACAGACAAACCAATCCCAGATTGAGAACGCATTCGTTCAAGCCCAGGCAAGCCATTGAGAAAAGACTCAATAGGCAATGTGACTCGAGTTTCAACTTCTTCTGGAGCCATTCCGTGGGACTCGGTCATGATTGTGACTGTGGGTTTTGTGATATCGGGAAAGACATCAATCGGTAAATCCCGAACAATCATTGCACCATACACAACGATCAGCGCTGTAAAGCTAACGACAAGAAGTCGGTGATTCAGAGCAAATTTGATAATGAGATTTAACAAGGAGTGCTCCCTTTCTGAAAATTGAGGTCTCGAGCAAAAGTGAAATGAATTTTCAATGAATTGGTATGGAAAGCTGCCATGAAGCTTTGGAGAACGTGTCGAGTGGTCATAAATTGTATGACAACTTTAAGGGTTGCGTTGAGTTTTGGGCGGGTAATAAACTTGCTGGGGATCGATTTGGCTGATCATTTCACTTTGGTGAGAAATATAAATGGATCCCGTTTCCCAAGCCCGAGTCATTGAAAGGAAAGAAGTCATCGCAAACAAAAAAGAACTGCTGCCAGAATGGCAACATCGAGGGCAATCGGAAGGAGATTGCTTTTCCTGATGACTTGCAGATGGCACACTTGAGTTATCTTCGACCGCGGAAGAGAAGACAGAAGACGGGTGAGCTGAGCTTTTGACCTGCACTGAAATTTCAAGGGCTTGATGATCACAATCAGTTTGATGTGAACCCTCTGGGCAAGCAAACCCAGTCACTGAGAAGTGACAAACTAAGATCAATGAAATAAATTTTAAGATAATCAATTTCAAATAGAAAATTCCCTCGACTGCACCGAGGATAGACAAGGATACCAAGCACGGTCAAAAAGTTTCTCATCTGAGATTGGGATTGTAAGCGATTAAATTTCTTGCTACGTCTATCCGTCAATTGATCGGGGGGATCATGGAGTTTATGCGTCAATTTTTGTCCATTCGGATACCGACACTCATTGCAGCAAGTTTTGTTTTTGGCCTTGCTGGGTGCTCTGTCAGTGAGTTTCAAAGCAAGTCAAATTCAGCAGAAGAAGCGGATGCACTCGGTGCAACTATTCGTGGGATTCCTGCAGAGCAAATTCAGTCTGAACAGTCTTTGAATATGCGGGACCTTCCCGTTATTGCAGGGAATCTAGTCATAGAGCTTCCCAAGGGTTTGTTAAATGAAAATTACGTGTTTGGCGGAGTGATCACTGAAGTGACAGCCTTCGACAACGAAGAGTTGGGTGGACTGAAAGCTTCAGATTATCCATCGACTTTGGCAAAACTGTCTTTTGACGGAACATCAAATCAATTGTCCATTTTAGGGTGTAAAAAAGTTTGTAAAGAAACTTCTCAATACATAAATTTAATGAACGTCAAAGCAACTGAGAGTTTAACAAATCCAAATCACCTTTTGGTTGATTTTTCGTCCTTAGCAAACGAACTCGAAATTCCCTACGTTGATGACCTTGCCAAAAAACAAAAATCTGTTGTCAGTTTTGTCGAATACTCGATGCAAACTTTGATTTTCGAAATCACTTCGGATTATGTGGCCACAGAAAAAGAAGCCATCACAAACTTTCAAATGAAAACCCGTTGGTATTTGAAATTGACTTCATTTTTTGATCCTACTTTTGTTTCACGTCCTCCGATTAAAGAAGTTGGTTTTTTTCAAAATATTTATTCCGAAGAGGTTGATTTTAGTCCCGCTGATCAGCGGATCAATCGGTTTTCATTGCAGAAGCCAATTCATTTTTACTTAAAAAATATTCCTACGGAATATCGCAAGGCATTTGCTGATTCCATTGATGATTGGAACTTAAAATTATTTAGTTCTTTTAAACGAAAACTGATTGAATATGAATTTCTTGAAAAAACCGACCCTCGTCATTCACAAATTATTACAGGGGATATTCGCTACAATGTGATTGAATGGGATGAAAAAAACGCAGCTGGATATGGTGGCCTGGGACCAAGTTATGCTCACCCCATCACTGGACAAACTTTTTCAGCGATCACTTTGGTGCAGGGGCCGATGATTCTTAAAATATACAAGGAATGGTTTCGTCTTGGACAAGAAGTGAAGAGAAACCGAAGTTCTAAAAAATTGGACCAAGAATTTCGAGATTTTTTAAGATCAGTGAAATCAAACCCTATTTTGAAGCAACCAAGCCGAGGGCGCTCTGAGGGTGATTTTGTTGTTCATTCAAAAAGACCTGAATTGCAAGATCCATTATTTGATAAAAACGATTTTGATTTACCGCCGGGAAATTTAACTTTTGAACAGTATATGTACGGATATTTTCGGGATTTAGTTGCCCATGAACTTGGCCACAATTTGGGGCTACGTCACAATTTTCGCGGCAACTTGGCGTCTGATGACAGCATGACTCAAGGAAGTGTCAGTCGATCTATCATGGAGTATTTAAGCCGACTATACAGACATCTTGATGAAGTTGGTCCTTATGATGTCATGGCTATGAACTATGGCTACTTGGGAATTCCGCCTGAGCATGACAATTGGTATTGCACTGATGATGATCAGTTCAGCGCAGAACGGCCTAATCAAAATCAATCTGCAGAATGTTCCAGTTCTGATGCGGGCAGTGACCCAGTTTCGTTTTTTGAAAAACGAATCGAGAGAGTTTACGAATTGATCGTAAAGCCAAAAGAAAAAGTTGCCTCGGTCTGGGCAGTTTCCGATGTTGAAGCTGTTATGAAAACTGCAGTGAATGGTCTATCAGCTTACATTGTGACCGCACCATTTGTAGCAACTGATGGCTGGACAAATTTCTTTGAAAAATTTGACAGACCCACAGAAAAATTTGAAGTCAGTCAGTATTTGTTGAAACGTTTACAAGACAGAATCTGTCCTGCAACTTTACAAGCAGATCTGTCGAACAAGACATTGGCTGCTGACACTGAAAATACGAAGGCTAAACTGCGAGAACTCTATAAATCCGTTCAAACAGTGATGGAAGAATACAAGAAGCCTTATCCATTTTTTCAAGAAGCTCAATGGTCTTGTTTGAGGCTATAAGCTCTTTGTAAACGATTTCATGGATTTTTTATTTTTCTTTTTGGGTCTTGGCACAGGTGTGATCGGGACCATTGTTGGCGCTGGGGGTGGTTTTTTACTGACCCCCGTTTTTTTATTTTTATTTCCTGCGATGTCGCCCATCCATTTAACTGCATTAAGCCTTTTGGCAGTTTGTGCCAATTCAGCCTCAGGTTCTTTGGGCTACGCTTTTCGAAAACAAGTGCATTGGCCCTCGGTCATTTTGTTTGCAGCTACGGCCATTCCTGGGGTTTTGATCGGTGTGCCCTTGTTGGGGTATTTGCCCCGTAGACAGTTTGAAATTACTTTTGCTGTCTTTTTAGTTTTTATGAGTGTTTTTATTTGGTGGCGAAGTTTCAGAAAAAAAACTGTTGCAACCCATCCAAACCAATTTTGGAATTTAAAAAATCAAGTCATTGGCGGTTTTGTCAGCTTTTTTGTGGGAATTGTTTCAAGTTTATTTGGTATTGGCGGGGGAATAGTCCATGTTCCATTGCTGTCAGAACTGCTAAAATATCCGATACACTTGGCAGCGGGAACTTCCCATTCGATCTTAGCGATCACTTCAGCTGTTGCAGTCGTCATGCATTTTTATTTAGATGGTTTTAATCATCTCGAAAGTTTTACACCCTATTTAATTGTGGGACTTGTTGTTGGCGCCCAGGGCGGTGCAATGTTCGCGAAAAAAGTTTCCAGTGCTTGGATTTTACGAGGACTGGGCTTGGCCCTCATGCTGGTCGCCTTAAGGCTGTTCTTTCGATAAATTTTACTTTTCAGTAAAGCGGTGACTATTCGATTGGAAATGCACATTTCAAGATGCGGACCAATTGTTTCTGTTTGTTTGAAAAATAAGCAAAATTTAAATATTGATCTGGGCACCACTCTTCTGAAAGCTGAAAAAGACTTGATTCGTGCATGGATCTCCCGCAAGAGTAAATGATGTCATTTCGTCAGATCAACCAATTCGTGGGACGCCTACTTATCATGAATCTGCTGGTTCTGCTGTTACTGACTTTGGGGCGGTTTTGTTTTTTTCTTTATTATGGAAAAAATGTTCCTTTCAACAGCGATTTGGTGTGGGCTTTTGTTTTGGGCGCAAGATTTGATTTCAGTTCCCTCTGTTATATTCAAGCCCCCGTGCTGTTCGTGCTTTGGGTTTTATCCTTTTTGAATATTCCGCTGAAGGATAAGTGGAATCTACTTTGGACCAATGGCCTATCTCGACTGTTCCGAGTTTATTTCACTGTCATGATTACTCTGCTCATTGCAATTCATGTTATGGATTTTAATTTCTACAGTTATTTTCAAGACCGAATCAATGTTTTGATCTTTGGATTTTTTGAAGATGATACGTCCGCATTGATTTCGACCATTTGGAAAGACTATCCGATTTTGTGGATTTTTTCTCTGTTGTTTGTTTTTTTATTTTTACTTTGGACTTTCTTGAAAAAAATAGATCTGAAGACAGATTTCACTCCCGCTCCTTTGAAAAATCGAATGCTTTTGTTTGGTTGGATTTTTGTGATTTTTCTTTTTAACGGATTAGGAGCTAGGGGTTCTTTGGGAATGTTTCCTCTGACTGAAATTGACACCGGCTTTTCTAAATCCAGTTTTGTGAATAAACTGAGCTACGGTTCAGCCCATGCATTTTCTCGGGCAATCAAACTTAAGAAAAGAATTCAAAATAATTGGAATGCCAACCTAAAATATTTTGGATATCAAGATCAACCCAAACAAGCTTTTGCAGACTTTTTTCGAATTCCCTTGGATAACGTGCCTGTGGATCCCACAGATTTGATGATCAAAAAAACGAAAAAGAATCTCTGGGCAGAAAAACATCGACCCCACGTTTTGGTTTTCGTTATGGAGAGTTTTGGCGGATACTATTTGCAATACAATCGAGCTCCCTTTGATTTAACGGGTTCACTGCAAAAACATTTAGATGAAGACACTTATTCCCAATTCTTTTTATCTTCTGCGCAAATGACCATCGGATCCATTGGGGCTTTGATGATCGGCAGCCATCACCGAATGCTCAGTGATTTTTTAACTGAGAGTGAATTTTTAAATACGCGTTTTCGAACATCGCCGGCTTTGACTTATAAGCCCCAAGGATATAAAACAAAATTTGTTTATGGTGGAAATCCAGGATGGCGAGATATTAATAAATTTGCAGAACTTCAAGGTTTTGATGAAGTTTTGGGAGAACAGGAAATAATCAGGTCGCAGCCGAATAAGGTATTGGATCGACACGACTGGGGTGTGCACGACGAAGATGTTTTTCATTATGTTCAAGACATTTTAGAAAACGCTGAGGAGCCTCAGTTTATTATGGTTTTGACCACGACAAATCATCCGCCTTATGATTTGCCGAAAGCTTACAAACCGAAAAATTTAGAAATTCCGAGTGATTTATTGCCTCGATTAAATTCGGATAAAAAAACTGCCTTGGCGCGTTTTGAAGCCTATGCTTATGCAAATGAAAAGCTTGCCGATTTTATTGATGGTTTGAAAAAAAATCCCTTGGTCGGTGAGAAAACAATTTTGGGTGTGACTGGAGACCATACTTTTTGGATTGTGGATTTCGATGATCAGGATTTATTGAATAAAACGAGTGTGCCCTTTTATTTGTATTTACCCCAAGAAATCAAAAAGAAGTTTCCTCAAAAAGCCATGGGGGCGCACAGTGATATTTTTCCCACATTGTACGAGCTCTCTTTATCGGAAGCTCCTTATTATACGCTTTCTCAGGATTTGTTCAATCCGACAAAATGGTCTCACTTATCTGAATCCACTGTGACATTGAATTATTCCCGCTTTATTGGACACCATGATTATGCTGTCTTTATTCAAAATAAAGATGACTGGAAAATATATCAGTGGGCTGCAGAAGGCAAAAAGCTTCTGCCCATCGAAAAACCCACTGACAAAGAAAAACTCATCGGAACAGAGCTGCATCTCTATTATAAATCCTTGATGTCAGTAACAGATTACTTTTTTCACAATGAAAAAGTTCAAACACTCAAGGGTTCAGGTCAAAGTTCGAACTGAAAACAGTTCTATGCGGATACCGTTCGAATGACGCTGGATAAAATTCCCAATATTTTAAAGTGAGGAGAAAGCTTCACTTTGATTATTTCAAATTCGGGGTTAGCTGGGACGAGCTCGATATGAGTTTTGCGATTGTAAAACTTTTTAATCGTCGCTTCATTTTCTACGATGGCCACGACGGTTTGCCCGTTCACAGCTGTGTTTTGTCGTTTGATGATGACCAAATCCCCATCCATGATATGTTCTTCGATCATAGAATCGCCTTTGACCTTTAAAGCGAAGTAATCAGCATTTTGTTTGATTAAGGATCGTGGAATATCAACGTATTCCCGATTTTGCACAGCTTCGGTCAGTTTGCCTGCGGCGACTTTGCCTTCAAGGGGAACCGAAACCACTTCGCTTTGATCATGGTCGATGATTTCCAAGGATCTTTTTTTGCTGAGTCCAATTTGATTTTTAAGGTAGCCCTTGTCGCTGAGCTGTTCGATGTATTGTTGAACAGAGCCAATGGCTTTTAACTGAAATTTTTCCTGAATTTCAGAATAAGTGGGTGGATACCCATTGGTAGAGGAATATTTTTTAATGAATTCATACACCTTGGATTCTTTGGGTGTGAGTGGCGCGGTCATGTTTGCCTCCTTGCAAATTATTTTGTACGTAGAATTTATGTGTTTCGATCATTCTACATATATTCTACATAAATCAAGTGTGTTTTTGTGATTAGGACTAAAATCTAAGGTTTTGATTTCAATTCGAATTAAATGGGGGTGGGACTTTGCCTGGCGCGAAAATGCCATCTTTGTAAACGTCTTTGATATTTGAAATGTATATGCCAAACATCGATTTACTTATTTTACTGTGGAATGCAATGGGGCTATTTTTCAATTCATGAAAAGGAGGTTCAAATGAACCGTCGTCACTTGATTCAAAAAAGCTTACTCTCCACGGCAGCAATAGTCGTATTTCCTCAATTAGGCCAAGCTCAGCAAAATTGTGGCTTAGGTAAAACACCTCCCCAAGTGAAGGGCCCATTTTATCCAGTGGTAGACCAGCTAGATAAAGACTCTGATTTAGTTCAAGTGGATGGTGCAGCCGCAATTGCTGTTGGTCAAATTGTAGTGATTGATGGCACAGTTACAAATCAAAATTGTTTACCAGTGGAGGGTGTCCTTGTTGAAATTTGGCAAGCTTGCCACACCGGCCGATACAATCATCCTTCAGATCCAAATACTCAAGTTGCATTAGATCCTAATTTTCAATATTGGGGAAAAGCTGTCACAGATAAAGATGGATTTTATCGTTTTCGAACCATCATTCCTGGAAGCTATCCTGCTGATGTCGGTTGGGATCGACCACCGCATATTCATTTTAAGGTGGCGAAGATTGGATATAAAGAATTGATTACACAAATGTATTTTGCAGGGAATGAACTGAATGCCCAAGATAAACTTTTGCAGCAGTTGCCGCAAAAAGAGCAAGCCAAGTTAGTTGTGGAATTTAAAACAGTAGAATCCATTCCCCATCCCGTGGGAAAATTTGATATTCAAATTGAAAAAGTGATTTAAACCAGATTGATGAGAGTCGGATCTAGATTCTCGTCAATGGTTTCGATATGGTCTTTGGTTTGAAATGTTTTTTTGAATAAACCATAAATTCCCAGTCCAAAAAGAATGCCCATGAAAAAACCAATAAAGTGGGCTTGATAGCTGGTCGTAGGATTAAATGCCTCGGACGGGAAAAATAACACAAATGAAATACCAAGTGTTTTCAATGACCGATGCAGAACGCTGCGTCTGCGATCAATTAAAAAGGCCACCATCAGCCAAAACCCGCCCATCCAAAAAACGACTCCCGATGCACCCACCAAATGTGTGGTCGACGGCATTCCCTGGAGAACGATTAAATTAATGATTCCTCCGAACAGAAAAGCCGCTGCTGGAAATAACCAAAACCCAAAGTAACCATAAATCAAAGATGCAAAGATAAAAAAGAAAAATGAATTAGACAAAAGATGTTTAGCATCACTATGGACAAAAACAGTGGTCCAGGCTCGCCAATATTCGCCTTTTTGCAAGGCTGCTTCACCCGTCGCAGCCATCCAATTTGTTGTCGAAAAAAAGTCATTCCAATAAAAATGACTCATCATCATGATAAAAATTGTGAAAAATGCAGCAACCCATCCGCTCAAAGAATTTGGTTTGCATGTTAGCCAATTTTGTTTCATAATTTTGTAAACAGGCAGCGGTGATTCCAGTGTCGTCATTCTTTAAGGTTGGGCTCGTTTCATCTGTTGTCAAAGTCGAAAGAGAGCACGATGAAAAATAAAGTTTCCCTGGGTGCACGTTTATTGTTGGGTCTAATATATTTTGTTTTCGGTCTGAATGGTTTTTTGAATTTTATACCTCTTCCTCCCAAGCCTGAAGCAGCAATGAGCTTTATGACAGCTTTGGGTGCAACGGGATACTTTTTTCCTTTGCTGAAAGCAACAGAAGTTCTTTGTGGGGCCATTTTGTTAACGGGTATAGCAGCCCCATTAGCTATGGTTATTTTAGCTCCCATCACTATTCATATTTTTCTGTATCACGCGGCTTTGACTCCAGGTTTATCAAATTTAATTATGCCCACAGTGATGATTGTCTTGAGTCTTGTTGCTGCAACAAAATACTGGCATTTGTTTCGTGGACTGTTTTCACGGGGATAAAAGTCACTGTGTCAATTGAAGCGAGATTTTATGATTCAAGTTCACCATCTTGATCTTTCTCGAAGCTAAATATTTATCTTACAAGGTAAGTGAGTGAATACTTACCGGCTTGAATATTTCTTTCAAGGATTGCCGACAGCGCTAGTGGTGACATTGTCAATCCAGTAGTTCTTGAATATTCATTGTCGACTTGAATCAAATCTTGGTACATTGGATCGGCAGTAAACTGAAGCATCATCATAGTGGCAATGACATCTTGATTCATGT
The DNA here is from genome assembly GCA_046318875.1 of Pseudobdellovibrionaceae bacterium. Classification (GTDB taxonomy): domain Bacteria; phylum Bdellovibrionota; class Bdellovibrionia; order Bdellovibrionales; family Bdellovibrionaceae; genus JBKCTJ01. The sequence continues at coordinate 21,804 of JBKCTJ010000320.1, forward strand.
AGGAAGGGATTTTTCCTACGAGCATCGTGATCAGACCAGCAAATAATGGAACTCGACTTAGATTTTTTGCTGTTCTTGAAATAATGTTGATTTCAGCGTTAGCTTGAAATTGGTAACCTTGATTTTCCATCATATCAAAGAGTTTGTCTAAGACCACTTCTCGCAAACGAAGTCCTTGAGTAATGCGGAAATCACGCCATTCAGCGACGATGTCAAAGCGAGTATCAACTTCCAAATCACCTGGAGCAATTGTTTCCGCTGCGGTAACGCCGATACCAGCCAAGAATGGACCGTTTTTATTCTGAGGTAGCTTTGACAAATATCGACCTGGAACGAAATGTCCATTTGAAGCAATGTCGTAAGCAAAGCTAATCACTTTTGAACAAAAGAAAGAATCATAGTTCACTTCAACTCGCCCATTTGAGTTGGTCTTAAAAATAGACATTGAAAAATCATAAGGTTCTCCGCTTTTAGCTTCAGCTTCGCGGCCACGATTGTATGCAATCAGGGCAGCTTGCCTTGCTAAGTGTTGATCCGCTTGTCTAAGCAAGATCATGCGACCGACACCTTCGTTTAGGATTTTGTCTAAGTCATGGATCACGATGCCTTCTTCAATCAAAGCTTCCACAGCGTATTTTTTACCATCATTTGCGATATGAACAATGAGGGCGTGACTGAACTGGCTATCTTCTGTTGTGATTCGGGCAATGGCTGCACTGTTGTGTCTATTTCCGCGCATGACGATGACATCACCATCTTTAATTTCTAGGGGCTCTGTGCGGTACTTGGGATAAATGACCAAGTTACCTTGATTGGAAGCTTGGAATGCTGTTTCTGCTTGCTGATTATTCTGCAACTTCCCATGTTGAATTCCAGTTTCGCCGATCATGTCTTCGGCAGTACGGAAAACGCGAAAAATTTTTCGAATGGAGTTGATCAATCGTTCATTCACTTGATAACCACCTTGGGCGCCCTTGCGTGCTTCCCAAACCATCAATTGATTTCGAAGATCCAATCGACCTCGGAATAGTTTTTCAACTGCAAGTGGAGCGTTTGTGCGAAGGTCTGTCAGAGCATATTGGTTCAGATTAAGCTGGCTCATGCTTCTGTAG
>JBKCTJ010000321.1:0-1585 GCA_046318875.1 Pseudobdellovibrionaceae bacterium
CGAAGTCGACTACGAGAAGGCGCGGGATCAACTTGATCATCTTGGTCGAATGCTCACCAAACTGGTGCAAGCTCATGAGTGAATGGCAAATGATTTCACTCTAGAAATTTAATCGGTTGGAAAGCAGCGTGTGATACACAGTACATGAAACGAACCCCAATCAATGACAGGTAAAATCGACCCCTGAGTTGTCGAAAAATAGAGTTTCAAAATTCAATGTTGCTGAAAATAAATAATTTTTAGTTTATTGAAAAATTATTGGGTTTCATTTGATCTAGTATTTACCACTATTAAAACTCTGCTGAGATCAAAGATTAAATGCGAAAAATATCGCAGCACAATTTGATGTTGCAGTGTCGACCATTCGGAGGGGTTAAAACGAATTGAAGAATCATTGTGCCTGAAATTGATCAGGCGATGAGTTTTTCAATATGAGTAGGATCAATTTTTAACGCTTCAATCAACCAAGCTTCAGCTCCTGATGGAACATTATGACCTTGCTCCCAAGCACGCACAGCTAGAGGCTAAATATTTAAGAGTGCTGCAAATTCAGTTTGGCTTATCCCCAGGGTTTTCTCAAGAAAGCTTTTAATGACGCTAGTCAAGCTGAAGTAATAATGGATCGAAAATCCGTGCGGTGCCAGAATGAAGACTATTTAATATAGCTAAAGCTCTTCGAGATGCCTCGTTTCTTAAAACAGTTCGCCCTTCTATTTCCAAACGAAGATCCCTCGATCTTGCACTCATTAAATATTGACTTAAACTTGTGTCAATATTTGAACGCGTTTTGCGACCAACAAGATTTTTTCCAAATGACGATAACTTCTCTATAAGAATTTGATTCACATTCTCGACTTTTTCGAAATCAATAAGATTATTTTGTCCAATTGCTTCAATGAATAATGGTGTCAACTGTTCTACAAGAACAGTTGTGAATTCTTCTTCAAATATTCTCGCTGAAGAGTTTTGCGTTTGCTCAAAGAGTTGGTACGAAGATATTCTTCGCAGAGCCTCATGAATTTGAAAAGCACACTGAGATTGGTAGTCTAAGTTTTCATACAATTGCGAATTGACCAAAAGAAATCCAAATTGAGTGTTACTTCCAACAAATAAAGTCGATTGATAAAAAACACCAATTGGACGCTGGGCTCGAGCAGCGAACCTAGAACTGATATAGGAAAAAGCGGGTTGGTTAAACTTTAGTTCTCGGCTGTCGAATACAATTGGAATCTGACCGCTGATAAATGATTCCAGAGGGATTTGCACCTTAAGAACTTGTATGCTTTCGTGATTCTCGAGTAGATGAGATAGAATTGGATACTTGTATTGCCTGATTTGTTCGAATCTTTCAAATTTCTCAAGAGCACAGCTAAAAAACTCTTTGGTTGATGCAACTTTAGTGGCCTGATTTGAAAGCCCCTGGCTGTAGGGATCCAGTAGTTGAACGTACCTGTTCTTTGTGAAGTTTTCATGTGATTGATTGGAATCTTGCAGGTCAGCAAATTGCAGTTGATTTCCCCTGAGTATCCCAACACCTCCGCCACCTCGATCAGAGACCCTTCATTGCGCATAGGTCGCTCCTAAC
>JBKCTJ010000322.1:0-1823 GCA_046318875.1 Pseudobdellovibrionaceae bacterium
ATATCATTCCAAAGCAAAAGCTTGCATCCAGGAATTGCGTAACTTGCTATATTCGATAAAACAAAGGCCCAATTAGGTGTGTGATCAAGCATATTACGACAATAAATTGCTCCATCAATTTTATTAAATAATTCTGGAATAAATTCATCTGCACCAGTCGAATAACAAGTCAAATTTTCGAAAACAGATCGACCGAGATGTTGTTTTTGCCATCGATCAATGGGTTCAAACAACGGTTCAATGGCTATTCTTTTACCAGCGACATCCCAAGTCGCTAAAGGACTGTAAACACAGGGTCCAATATCGACACAGATTTTCCCAGAAATATGTTCAAGAAACTTTTTCCATTCCACATCTTGATTTTCGCCGGCAAAAAACTCATTCAAAATAATCGTGTCTTTGTAACCAGTCGAAACGTTCAGCTTGCCTGAAATATGATCTTTAAACAACGCTCCAAAGTGAGGTTCCTGCATAAATCCAATTGCGTGTTTCAGTTCGTAAGCTTGGGAGACACCCCATGTTTTCTTCACGGCAGGTAAGATTGAAGCTTTTTTAGATTCATAGAAGTTAACAATTTTTTGGAGCATTTATAATCCAATCACATGATCGCCAAAGTAAGTTTTAAGCGATTTGGAGTTTAAACTATTCTAACTGACAGAATTTGCAATTTCTTTTTCTGATAAAAAGTCCAAGAAACCGAAATGAATTTGAAGCCATTTAAGACGATTTTTTTATCAGTTCGGCAAATGCTGCTGCATAGTGATCCGCAATAGCAGTCCATGTCAGGTGCCTCTTCCAGAACTGCCGACCCATTTCACCCATAACTTTGAGATCTGCCTCATTGGATAATTTCTTTTCAAGATACCGTGCAATTTCTTCCAAATCTGTTTCATCTAAGCGCGAGTCACCAGTTTTTGAATTCAAAATAATCCCTGACTGTGCAAGTGCTGCAATTTCTTTTGAATTCCCGACATTGGTAGAAAAAAATGGCAATCCGGAAGCCATCGCCTCGAACAAAACTAGGGGGGCATATTCGATCTTCGATAAAAATATCATCGCTTGCGAATCGAAATAAGCTTCTAAAACTGTTTTTCTAGGCAAATTAACACAAAGAATTCGCTTAAACCCACTGTTTAGTTCGGATGATTTTGATAAATCGTAAAGCCGATGTTCGGGATCAGGTGGTAATGACCTTAGGCGCCGATAGATTTTCTCTAAAAAAACTCTAAAAGGATTTATTTCGTCCCCCACTAAAACGAGTGTTGTTGGTTTTTCTACCTTAATTTTTTGAAAAACTTGGATCAGGTCAAATTGTCCTTTTTGGACCCTTGGATTGCCAATAGAAAGTAAAATACAATCGGATTCAGAAATTCCAAACTTTTTTCTAAACCCAGACTTTGTCTCTAAAAACTCCGACTCACTTGCACCATTATGAATCGTGTATAAATTTTGGTATCCTTGGGATTTTATCCAATTATAATCTCGAGCAGTTTTAGAATTGAAAAAAAATCCCGCAAACTGTGGAAGTTTTTCTTTCAATTTTGCGTAGTAGCCTGAATATGTCGGATCATCCAAATTGGGCAAGCCACAAGTCAAAACAGCAATCTTGCTGGGTATTTGTTCGATATTATCCAGGATCAGGTCAAAGCTCCATTGTTGCGCGGCTTTAACATAGACCAAATCAAATTTTTCTGATTTTAAAAATTCAATATACTTCGATACTTCTCCCGTTATTCCACGAACAGAATTTCCATAAATTTTAAACTGATGCACGTCAAATTCGAAATTTTCACTCTGTCGATCGGGATGAAATGACGTAGCAA
>JBKCTJ010000323.1:0-6398 GCA_046318875.1 Pseudobdellovibrionaceae bacterium
AAGCGGACAAGTGTGGATTGGAAATGGATCAAACCAAGCAGTTGCAAGAAATTTTAACATTTCAGATTTAAGATCCACAGTGAGCGGAAGCTGGTTTGCAGCCTCGGGAGCTTGCGCGAGCGGGCAAGCCCTCACATACAGCTCTGTGAGTGACACGGTCTCCTGCCAAGCTTACACACTGACATCATCGCAAGTGACAACAGCTTTGGGTTATACACCGGCCAATCCAACAAACTATGTTGCTAAAGCAGGTGATACGATGACCGGTACCCTGAACCTAGCAAGTAATGGTTTGACTGTGGGCACCAACCAGTTTGTGGTGAGTGGTGGAAATGTGGGGATCGGTACGACCTCTCCGACTTCTCGTCTTCAAATCGAAGATGACAATTTTAGTATCACGGGCATTTCTGGTACTCAGTCGAGAGTTAGATTAAATGGGGGTTCTTCTACACCCAGCATTGAACTATTTAATTCAGGGGTTACTTCTTCAAGAATATCAACCAGTGGAGATTCATATATAAATGGTGGCAACGTCGGTATCGGCACAACGGCTCCCACTGAAAAGCTTGACGTCAGTGGTTCCATTAAGATGGTGGATGGGAATCAGGCGGCGGGTAAAGTTTTAACATCTGACGCTGATGGGAAGGGATCATGGCAAACTCCCTCAGGTGGTGGTTTTGCGGGGGCTGTGAATGTATCCAGCACGCCTTACACGATTCAAACCACGGACAGTGGTAAAGCATTCTATTACAGTAACAATGTGAATGGTGTGGTTAACCTTCCTGCTCTATCAGGGGTTAGTGATGGGTTTAGTGTAACAATTCAACGTCAGGTAGCTAAGACACTCACAATCACACCGAATGGCTCAGATAAATTCCCAGGTGGTGTTTCTGCAATCGAAATGCAAGGTAAGAATTTACAATCAGTCACAATCATGAAACTTGGCTCACTTTGGGCACTGAGCAATCAAACCGAAGAATGCACAATCGGCCAAGAATGTTGGACGGCTAATGCTGCGGGCGGGATGAAGCAGATCTATTTGGGCATTTACAGCGGCAAACAGTACTTCACCACACCAAGTGGCTGCACGGATTCGGCGACGCCCACCTGCGCAGGCGGCACAGATACCGTGATGAAAGCTTGGGCGACAGCAGCGCCAGAGAGTAATACTCTTCTTGGTTTGACGAACGCGATTGATGGCCAGTCACAGTCAGCGACCTTAGCTGGCTATGCGACAGCGAATGCCGCGAAGTACTGCGAAAATATGACTTATGCGGGTTATACGGACTGGTACTTGCCAGCACGTCAAGAGCTTAGCTTCTTATATCAACGGTCTAACGAAATTCCAGGTTTTGTGTATTCCAGTTACTATTGGTCGTCCAGGGAGGCCAATACAGCGGATGCGTGGTTCTTCAACTTTACCAACGGTTTTAACAACTTCAACGCTAAGACGAATACGTACTACGTCCGTTGTGTGCGGAGATTCTAATAGACGCAAAGCATCTATTATTGGTTATTTGATCATTTGATTATTTTTCCTTCCGCCGAAGGCGGAGGATTTTTTTTTACAAATTATGGCAAGACATGAACATTTACCGATTTATAAACAAAGTTATGAACGGAGCTATGAGGGATTTTTTCGCGGAGGATGGCTAAACTGCAAGTATCTTAAATGATGATTGTCTTTCGCGGCGGCAGTCGATCTGCGAGCTGCCCCCAGAAAGTTTGAATTGCAACAGGGATAAGTCTTGAAAGTCCAATGATAAGACTTGCTGACAAAAGCTCGTAGCCATTTTGTAGCATGAACGCCAAAAGGCAAATGCTAAAGGCGAGAGTCCCAATCGAAGAAACCAAGGTACCAGAATAAAAAAGGATAGCGGCATTTCTTTTCAAAGCATGACCTCTTGATTTTGTTCTTGGTCGGCGTTAAGGCCAATCGCTTTTTTTCGTCTAAAATAACTCGCCTTAGACATTCCAACTTTGGTGTAAACGGCTTGGTTATCATCTTTTAAAATTTCAAGGCTGCGCTCTAAAAAAGTCTTTTCAATCCAGTCGATGCAATTTTGAAGTGCGTTTTGTGTGATGTCAGACTCAGCTTTCGGCAAAAGTTCATTCGGAACAAACACCGACGCTTTTGTAGGGCGAGGGTTTGAATTGCTTAGGCTAAGATGCTCTAGCGAAATAAAATGACGGCGTGAACCTCTCGCCATAATCACAGCTCGCTCAATCGTGTTTTCAAGTTCTCTGATGTTTCCGATCCACTTGTGATTGATGAGAGCTTTTTTCGCTGGCTCCGTAAATTTTGCCGCCGGGTGATGACGATGCAAGAAAAATTCTGCAAGCAACAAAACATCATCTTTTCTTTCTCTGAGTGATGGCGAGTGGATAATTATTCTATTAATGCGATGATAAAGGTCTTCACGGAATCGACCTTGCGCAATGTCTTCCTCAAGATTTCTGTTTGTTCCAGCAATCACGCGTACATCAATTTTTATTTCCTTGTTTGATCCAACTGGCGTGATGACTCTTTCTTGCAACACTCTTAAAAGTTTTGCTTGTAGTTCGGGAGAAAGTTCACCGATTTCATCAAGAAAAATGTCGCCACCATCTGCGGCCTTAAATTTTCCAATTTTATTTTCGGTGGCTCCTGTGAATGCACCTTTGACATGACCAAACAAATCACTTTCAAAAAGTGTTGCGGTAATTGCAGCGCAGTTCACGGCAATAAATGGGCGAGCGGCATCGTCTTCTTGTGCGTTCAGTGTTTTTGCGATGAGTTCTTTGCCTGTGCCATTTTCTCCTGTGATAAGAACAGAGGCTTGTGTGCCTTTAAGTTTTAAAATTTCAGACTTGAGATTCATCGTAACTTTTGAAGCTCCAACGATCTCTATTTTTTGATTTTGTGTTGAAACTTTGGCCGCAAGTTTTTGGTTCTGTTTTAACATCGAGATTTTTTCGATATTCTGGGCAATTCTAAATTTCAAGCTGGCAATAAAATCCTCGGAGCCTTTAATCACAAAATCGGCGGCTCCGGCCTGCATGGTTGAAATGATCGTGTCGCTGTCGCTTTTACCCGTTAGCATGACAACCGTTTGATCTGGAAAGCGGCGTTTGATGAGTTTTAGAAATTGCAGACCCGTCATGTGGGGCATTTCAAAATCGAGTAGCACTAGATCGAAAGCCTGATTGTCTAGCTGCACGGACGCGGCAGACGCGTTGGTGGCGGTGGCGACATCGTAGTTGTCGGCGAGGATCTTTTTCATTTCCGACAAAAACGATGGGTTGTCGTCAACGATCAGGATTTTTGGATTTAAAGCGATTTTGTTTTCGTCCATACCATCCTCACTTAGCGAGGAATATGCCAGAACTTGTGCTTTGCGTAAATTGTTAAAATCACTGGCAAAGCACCAGAATCATTAAATTTTAATAAAATCAAAGAGTTTCAACGAGTCTCACTGGTGAGACTCGGCCTATATTTTTTACGCAGATTTCTGTTTTTCTATTTTTAAAGTGGTGTCGTTATGACTCTTTGCATCTGCTTGAGCTTCATTCTTTGATAGAGATTCGGAGATGTGCAAATCCCCATGATGGCCTCGGTGACAAGGGATTTTTGCAGACAGGCTGTTGACTTCGAGCGGGCCTAGCGTGTTGATTCAAACAAGCTGTCGGGAACAAACACTTTTTTAATGCCGTTAGATTCTTTATTCGCAACCTCGGCCATTTCAAGATCGGCAGTCAGCAGTACGGGGATTTTTGAGCTTAAAAACATATTCAGAATCATTGCGTCGCTTGATGCAATGCCATAGCGACCCACTAGCTTTTCTGCATTTTTCCATTGGGGAATAGAGTTTAAGTGAGGATGCTCGTCATCTGATCGAATCGAGATAAAGTTGAGCTGATAAATTTCTTGTGCTGCATCCCAGAGTGGCTCAATTTTATTCAGTAAATACTTTTTGCAAAATAAATCCCACCCATCACCGGAAGAATTTTTATGTAGGCCAGCTAAGAGTCTGCGAAATGTCTTGATCTGGTTGACATCCATCTTTGCGGATTTTTCTTCACTGACTTTTCGACGAAATGATGTGCGGTGTGATTTTAATTTTTCGAGTAAAACCCCGTCATAATTTGCGCCCTCATCCTCCAAAAGATCAATGAGACAGTCGGCAATAAGTGCTCGACGGTGATTTTCTATAAACTCAGCTCTGACGTTGATATTGGTGAAAATTTGAACTTGATTTTCAGCAAGAAAATCGAAAACAAATTCACATTCATCATTGAAAGAATCCAGAGGATATGTAGCGGAAAATAAAATAGTCGTATCAATGAAGCATCCCGTAAGAGGCTTGTACAAAGATGAGTCATTCAAGCTAGAAAAAGTTTCTATCATTAAGACAATCCCGCATCCTGATCGGATTTTGCAATTTTTTTGGGTCTCATTTTTTCGGGTTCTTCTTGCTGATCTTTCTTTTTAAAAGCGTCGCGCAGTTCTTCGCGGTCTTCGGAAGATAGGGGTTTTTTAACAGTCTTGTTATAGAACTCCCTGAACTTTGCAACAGCACCTTTTTTTACTTGTTTTAAATCTGAACTCATAATGACCTCACTTTCTTTGTAGCACTATAACATGAATTTTTCTAGGCTTAACTCGCTGGAATTTATGATGTTTTTCGTTCCAATTCAGAATAGGCCATGCTCTAGTAATCAAGTTTTACACCAGTCATAATGCGTGAGACTTTTTCGAGACTTCCTAAGTCTGAAGCAGCTTTTTCTAGGGCGGCGTTTCGTGACCAGTAGTAGGCTTTTTGCAAAGTGTAACCACCGCCGACTGTGACCATAACCAAGTAAGCTGCTGTTAAAACTCCGTCGATAATTTTTTCCATAAATTACTTCCTTTTTCCGTTGCCCTTTTGTTGAGGCGACTTTTTAGATTTTCCCTCTGAAAAATCACTTTTTTTCGAGGGCAAGCTGATTTTTGATAGGGCTTTAAGTGCAGCTTTTTCTTCATCACTTAAAGTTGTATAAAAATTCTCAATTCCTTTGCGTATCAAGTCAGTCATAGAGGTTTTCAGTACCAGAGAAAGAACCTTTAGCTTTTCAATGTCCGTGTCCTCTAGGTATATCGTGGTCTTTTTCAGCATCTTCACCTCTTTGTGCCATACAACCATATAACCATATAACCATATATCTGTCAATATCGGTTTTAGTGGAGAAAATAAAGGACTGCCCTGGCTTTGTAGGTGGAGAGCAGCCCTGTGGCCTAAGAATTTGTTGTTTTGTGTGGCCTCCTTTTTTCATGTGTTTTGAGTCTCACCATTGAGACTCAAAATGTCCGTGGCTCGTGTCCTAAAAATACAAAAAAATGGTTTCAGTTTTTACTCTTCAAAAACGTCATTTTGCCGATTCCGAAGAAATGCACTTTAGGAACAAGCCGTGTCCCGTTTTTGTCCTAGAGCCAACGAAAACGGAGGATAAACAAGAAAAACGAAGCACTTTCGATACAAGGTGTCTCAGTTTAGGGGTAATTCCCTAACTTATGGTAAGCACTAAAAAAATCAGTGCTTACCATAAGTTAGAAAATCAAAAAAACTTTTGTGTGAAAGCCGTCGTTCCTATCGTCGGTATCGGCACAACGGCTCCCACTGAAAAGCTTGACGTCAGTGGTTCCATTAAGATGGTGGATGGGAATCAGGCGGCGGGTAAAGTTTTAACATCTGACGCTGATGGGAAGGGATCATGGCAAACTCCCCCAGGTGGTGGTTTTGCGGGGGCTGTGAATGTATCCAGCACGCCTTACACGATTCAAACCACGGACAGTGGTAAAGCATTCTATTACAGTAACAATGTGAATGGTGTGGTTAACCTTCCTGCTCTATTCCTGAAACTGCTGTCAATATGGGTCGGGAGTTGGATCTTGGTAGGCGATGAAATGCAGTATTAAACTAACCGAAACGGCCCTGAAATTGCTCTCACCTATCTATGAGCATTGAAAACAGTTTTATCGTATCTCAATGTCTATATTTTGGACATAACTTGACTATTTTCAGCTTAAGGTCGAAAAGGTGTGTGTATGGACAAGCCAAAGCAGGAAAATTTAACGATTGTTACAACAGAGCAAGAGCTTTCCCAAATGAAGAAGCATCGGGAGAAGTTTATTCAACAAATGGGGCAAGACACATATGACCGTCTTGTAAAGAAACTTGAAGATCATATCAGTAGTCGAAAACGGCCTAAGTCAGCTGCACAATCAGAGATTTGATTTAAAGCAAAAGCAGCTTATTGCTGAATTTATCGAAAATCCAAATTCATACAAAGAAAAAGCAGTTAAAACATCATCGATAGCTCATCAAGATGGTTCTACTGAACGCTGGCGTGTTGAGTTGAGTCACCATTTTTTTGTGTTC
>JBKCTJ010000324.1:0-2710 GCA_046318875.1 Pseudobdellovibrionaceae bacterium
TATCAGCATCAATGCAAGATGTTCATTAAAAAATGGTCGCCGCAAGATTTCACTGATGCCCATACGGTAATAAGGAAAACTCGAATCGGAGTGTGGGACTGAAATATCCCCCTTATGGGCAAATATAAAATCCTGAGCCATAGAAAAATTGAATAGCGAGGATGCAAGAAGTCGGGTCATGAACTGCCGCGAGAACTCTGGATTAAAAAGCTGGTTTGTGATCGCAGTAGAAAACAAGGTTCTTATAAAATCATTTAACGGATAGAATTGATTTATTCCATAATACATAGCCGACTTTGGGAATGAGCGATTCTCAGAAGCATCCAGCCTAAAAATATCTTCCAGTGCCAATTGATAAATGTTTTGTATTTGGTTCGGATTCAGGCCTAACGCCGGCAAATGAGGTAGAATTTCAGAGTAAATTCCAAGTCTCACCATTATCTCACTCGAATTAAGGGTCTCTTGAAGTGTCTGAATGACCTCCGAAGGTGTCATTTTTTCAGTCACAAACTTGATTTCTAATTCCCGTGTTGGGACGAATTGACTCATCATTAATTTGCGTTCAACTTTTCGCGGCGCCTGAAGGACCCAATTTCCTTTTTCGTAAACGAAGCCATACTCTGCCATCCCGCTGTAAAATCGCGGCAAGAAATTTGTAAATTCCCTGTTATGGCAGCTTCGTTTTTGAAGCAAATTTCTAAATTCTGAAATGGGAAGAACTCTTTGGCCGTCTAGATTTAAGGATTCGCTGGTTGCATCTTGATTGCTCCCGATGCAGTTCCTTTCAAACCCATCGAAGTAAGCCAACCGTTGATTTGCTAAAGTCTGCAGGGCCTTAAAAAATCGGACTGAGGTGGGCCGAGGCTCGGGGCTTTCTTCCCAAAACGGAGAATCACCCTTCAGCCAAGTCGGCCGCAGCCGATTTGCAAACGCAGACTCCTGAAGGATGAGGGAGTTATAAACCGAGTGGACAAGAGTTGTGTAATCCTGGACAAGGGCTTTTTGCAGGGCGGCCGTCATTGCGTAATTGCTCATTGAAAAGTGGTGAAGTAATTTCGAGTTCAGTGGACGAAAAGATTCTTTCCACGCATTCTGCCGCGCTAGGATTTTGTCGTCTAGGAAATGTGCGCCCGAGCTCGCGTCCAAAAGATCATAATGTCTTCGGTCAAAGAAGCAATTTTTCAATCGATCAATCCCGCTAAGTTCGGTGGATTCATGACTACAGCTGCCAATAGGCACTGAGGTCTTGCCGTAAAATAAAAGAGTATAAGTCTCTACACCGGGGCGCGCGCGGCCTTCCGTTTGTGTTCGCTCTCTAAAGCCAGTGATGCTGGCTCGGTGACCGCTTTTGTCCCGAAGGATCAGGTATGCGGGAAAACCCCTTCGAAAGGCGGCTTGGCTTAGTTCCATCCATTCGCGATCTTGCAGTGGATTTTCAAGAAATCTGGCAACACGCTGGTTTTGTACCGATCCGTCCCCAACAATTCCGCCATCGATGATCACATCTTGGGAAGTTAAGCGTGCGAAGATATCTGTATCTGCACCGGCGAGGTGAACATCAATCGGCGTCGTATTTCCTTCGTGGGGAAGTTGCATGCTTAAAATCAGAGGAACTTGCCCGTCGATCAATCTTCCGGCGTTTTGGTACCGCAGATTGACCCCCAAAATTCCCGAAATTTCCATGGTAATTAAAGTAAGTTTATCAAGGTCGCTGGCGCTTAACCAATAGGGGCGGTGAATGCGGATGAAACTATCTGATCGTCGATAGAGCGCGGGCTTTGCCACGCGGTATTGATCGTAAAGGCGATCGTTCGTAAATTCGACGAGGTCGCGAAGACTTTCATCCTTAATACTGTGATCAATGCGATTCATCACGGCCAGGAATCTATCGGCACGAAATGGAAGACTTAGCCTTCTCGGATTTTCCTTAAAGTAGATGGACAATTTGCGGCCCAAAATGACGAACTGCTGGGCATCGGGATCGCCGCCTCCTCCTTCTCCTGGTCCTCGTGCCGAGCCTCGCTGGGCGAAAGTAAACGTGAGCGGCATAAAGATCAAAAGGATGGAAATAAACAGTTTTAAGTGACGCATAATCGAGGAAAGATGCAAGAGTCTTGCCGCCCAAGTTGGCAGTAATGGCAGAAAGAAGACAAAGAAGGTGTCAAAATTTTTAACACCTTCTTCGATAGATCTATTTCAAAACAAGGACCTGCGAGGATGTTTGATCATGATGAATTTTAACCAAACCTTCGCGGACAATATTGTTCGCAACATTTCCATCAAAATAAATGGAATAACCATTTGGCCGCGTTGAAATCCCGTAACCAATTTTTCCTGAAGGCAAATCAACTTCAGTTGACCCAGCGGAAATCTGCACTGAAAAAAGCGCCTTATCTTGCGGTGCAATTTCGTAATAGACCTCGCATCCCTTCCATTCCATCCATGCCACAAACTTACTCAAGCATCCACCGATGTCGTGTTGAATTGCACGGGTAAAGACTTGCAGAGGTCTGATGTTTGGGTTCTCAATATCCGAAACTGTTGCTCCAGACTTAAACGAGATTACGAAACGTAAATCCAATTTTTGCTGAGTTGTGAAAGCTCGCCGAAAATCACTGCGAAAATTGTCTACGTTTTTGCCCATTAGTCCTTCGGAATCCAAGAAGGAAACTTCAAGGTAAAACTTTTATTCAGCGTCGTTTGTTAGAAA
>JBKCTJ010000325.1:0-14470 GCA_046318875.1 Pseudobdellovibrionaceae bacterium
AGCCAGTAGCGATTGCGATTTTGAGCCCCGCCCCATAGCTTGGAACAAAAGCAATTTCAGGCTCGACAATAATTGGGTCTAGGCTGGCGTATTTGATTTCTTGTTTTCGTGTGATTCGTGCGGCCGAAAAGCTACGCTCAAAGCTCATAGGTTTTATTTCACACTTTGGTCACTTGAAAAATCTGAAAACTAGCTTGAGCAATTTCACGGGGTTGGGAACTCGAATACGGTTGCTCGGACATATATTTTTCCATTAAGTTTTTCAAATCCATCTGAAGCTGCAATAAATCTGCTTCCTTCGTACTAAATGTGTATGTCGTAAAAAAAGCGGCAGGATTATCATAGTCAGAATCAACATGACGAGAGGCTTCAACTAAACTGTTCTTGATGTACTTTTTTTGTAAATGGCGATGGTTGATTTTATCAAAAGCCACATGGAAATCACCATCCTTTTTATGTTGGAGAATTTCGTTGGAAGCCAGTTTCGAAACTAGGCTTTTAATATGATTAGTTGAAGTTCCAAAACGCTTGGCCATTTTCTCTTCGTTGATTGTGCCCGTTGATGAATCCATCAAGTCCACAAGGATTGGCAGCGACAATGGATCTAAAAGCAAATCTTGCTCAGAAGTCGGTATTGGATTTAATTTGATCTCTTTCGATTTAAGCTTCAGGGCATTTGCATAATAATTTTTTTCCCAAGCTGTCGTTGCCATTTCTTTGAGTGCCATTGTTTCTAAAAATGAAGTCTGCTGGTAAGAAAAACGCTGTGATCTTGACAAACTCAAGACCTGATGCAAAGTCGGCTTACGTTTTCCACTTAAAATCATCTTTAGCGACGAAACGCCAACACCAATTCGCTTCGCATAGCTATTGACCGTTAACTTGGGGTTTCCCCGCTTTGACGCTGCAAAAGACTTCTTAAAAAAATCTTGAGTCGACGAAAACATTTAGTTATTTCCTACCGAAGCGCCACCTGGGCCCTCTTCTGCCGGCTTATAAAAAATTCCGTCAAACCCAATTTCGCCCATGGGACCATAGGAAACAGAACCGACGATCGATCCCATTGGGGTCAATTGGCCATTTAATTCAGCTGACATTTTTGTTGCCAGATTTGCATAGACATATTTTGTACTGCCGAGATCAAGAACCTCAAGACTTACAATTCTAAGAGTTCGCCCCTGGCTTGCAGCGACTTTCTTTTGCTCCAAGAGTTCTTTATGAAAACTCTTTTCTTGCAGCAATCCAGATACTTCATCCGATAATTCGCTGGATGCAAAAGCTGAATTGTTTACTAGGGAACACACCATAACTACAGCAATTAATATATTTCTCATTCAATCTCCTTTAGATTGGTTGGGTAAAATAGCCCGTGCTGAATATACTTCGCACGGCGACTTATCTCAATAGATTCTCAATGTAATTGGTCACAAAATGTGACCAATTACAATTTTTACTAAGAAGTCGTGCCGAAGTACTCAAGGTCCAGGCGTATCGCTATTTTCTTTGGCTGATCTATTTTTGATTTCAAATTTTGCGCAAGTAATCGTGACGTATCGACGTCACGTCACTATTAGAGATTTGGTTTCCCTGGGCCTGTCTAGAGTTTTGACATCGCTGTTATTTTTTCATTTTAACAAAGTTGATATCGCTTTTGCACTGGGGTGCTGATATCTTTCGTTAAATAAAAAAGTTTAACAATTTACTTTTTAATGGAGGAATTATGAAATTAAGTTTATTTGCGTTTGTATTTTTGCTTAGCTCTTCTGTATTTGCAGCAAGTTATGTTTATCAATGTGATTTGGTTGACGATTTTGATGATTGGCGTGTGTACGTTAATTTAGAATCTGACGAAGCTAGTTTTTTTGATAACGATACTGATTCTGCTGGGACGCTTTCCCATGTCGTAGAAAGTTTACCTTCTTGGTATGTTTTCAACAGCACAAAAAAAGATGATTGGTCTTTTGAAATGCAAGATCTTGAGAACGAAGAAGGATATCTTCCAGGCGTTCTTTATTTGAAAGGTGCAGAGAACAAGGTTGAGCGCTTGGAAATGAATTGTTACGAACTTCAAGACGATCAAGACTAAAATTTTGATTTACAATTTGAACATAAAAAGGGAAGACGTAGCGCAAGTTTTCCCTTTTTTTTTGGAACGCTCAATGATAGAGGAAAAAGTCTGACAACAAAAGAGACTCGGATCTGCGAGGTGCCTGATCCAAAAAATTGACCCTAATTTGCAAAAAAGAACAATTAATTCATATACATACGTCCAAAATCACAATATTTGCTATACAAATAGCTCTTAAAGTTTGCCTTTTATGTAATTTGACGGAAATATATGTAGTATATGGATGCTCAACTCGCAGGTATTGGAAAGAAACAACGTTCACAACTAGCTGTGTTGCTCAAAGCAAGGACTGCTGTAATTACCCCTAACACAGCCGCAAAGGCTCTTAAAATCGCTCAGAATCAGGCGGCCCAGCTCCTTGCCCTCTGGGCTAAAAAGGGATGGCTCTCAAGGGTAAAACACGGCGTATATATTCCCATTTCAATACAGGCTGAAAGTCCGGAGATTATGGCCGACGAACCTTGGGCTATCGCAAATGCCATACTTTCTCCTTGTTACATTGGTGGATGGAGTGCCGCAGAACATTGGGACTTCACTGAGCAAATTTTTAATTCCACAATGGTTTTCACTACAAAAAAAACAGCGTCTCGAGAGCTAAATTTAAAAGGTGCTAAGCTCACCACTAAAACCATCAAAGCAGAACGAATTTTTGGAACACAAAATATTTGGCGTGATAACCAAAAGATCCCTATTTCAGATCCAACTCGAACAATAGTTGACGCCTTTAACGATCCCGCCGTCGTAGGCGGAATTCGAATGGCTGTTGACATGCTCGCGCGGTACCTCAAATCCGAACACAAGAATTTGGATTTACTTTTTCAATATGCAACTCAAATGAAAAACACAGCGACCTTCAAAAGGTTGGGCTTTATTCTTGAGCGCCAACATTCATCCGAAAATATTTTTATACAGAAAATTAAGAACAAAATTAAATCTGGCTATTCGCAGCTTGATCCATCCACTCCGGGAAAAAGTCTTGTGACGACGTGGAATCTTTGGGTTCCCACCTCATGGAAGAAAGGTTCAGCTTTGAATGATTGACTTGGAAGAAATTCGCTCTGTCGCCGCACGCGTTTCCTTAGCAAACCAATTCATCAGCTTACCAAAAAATCGCCAAATTCTAGTTCGATAATTCGGCATTGAACCCACATAAAAATAAATCTGGCTACTCGTGCGGGGGCAGATCTGGAATTTACTTAAGAACAAAATATTAAAGGCATCACTATGATAAAGAATTTGCTTCAAGCTAATAAAACAAAAAGACATTCGACAAAAATTGAAAACTTGCTTTATAAGAAAGGTCTCTTAAAAACTAGCAAAAGCCCGTATTCATCAATGCAATGACGAGTGCAAAGAAACCAATAATAAATTTAAAACATGAATGTAAGGCCGGCGCGAATGTTTGTATCATCAGATGTGCTTCCGTCACCCACTGGGGTTTTCCAAACATCGTAGCTGAGTTTAATCCCAAAGCCAGTAGCGATTGCGATTTTGAGCCCCGCCCCATAGCTTGGAACAAAAGCAATTTCAGGCTCGACAATAATTGGGTCTAGGCTGGCGTATTTGATTTCTTGTTTTCGTGTGATTCGTGCGGCCCCACCTTTGATGTAAGGTTGGATGACGTTGGTTTTGTCCATGAGAATCACGATTAAATCGCCACCGACGACAGTGGTTTTTTGATAAGTCAGTTGTTTGTTTCCAAGAACAAATTCTTGTCGCACTCCAATCGCTTCAGTGTAACTCATTTCGACGGCTAATTTTTCCAAGAAGTAAAAGGACAGAGATCCTGTGATCGATTCAGTCTCTGAAAAATTATTTCGATCAAAGCTTGTTTTTTTAGCTCCGTAAGAGGCGCCGACTTCTGCGGTCAGGGCATGAAGTGACTGAATGGCAAATAGAGTGGGCAAAAGAAAACCAAGACAAATCGCTCTTTTTGAAATGAACACAGATTGCAACAGAGTGGAGCTAAACTTCATTCTTTATATTTTAGCGCACTGACAGGAGTGTGTCGTGAAGCTTGAAGTCTTGTTGATCAACTTAAGTCCGTAGTTGCGCAAAGAACTGGACTCTACCTCCGGTAGCTGGTCTGTCTATTGAGCTACCTCCGGTAGCTGGTCTTTCGAGCTACCTCCGGTAGCTGACATTAAAACTATATTTTAAATGGATGAGGCCGTCGCTTTGGATGAGTTCTTTGGGTGGGTTTGGGAAAATGGCGGCTTCTTTGAATGCGCTGAGGGCTGCTTGATCAAATTTTTGAATGCCCGAGGGCTTCATTAAAGTTGCTTTGACGAGGGTGCCATCTGGCTTAATTAAAAACTCGGCTTGAGTGATCCAGTCGCGCTGGGTAATCACGGATCTCAAATAATTTTGATCGTAGGAATCAATCGCATTCCAAATTCTGGATTCCCAGCGATAGCGAATCAAATCTTCGATGCGAGAGTAAAATGAATAATACGTTAAGCGATCTGTATTTAATGCAGTCATGGGTCCAACGGCTAAATCCAGTGGGAGCGCTTCGCCTACAGTGGATGGTCTTTGGGGTTGAAAGCTAGGCTGTTTTTGAATCAGAGCTTGTTGGAAATCATCATCTGATTTTTTGACTTCGACATCACCACTGTCGTAGGTTTTCATTTTGTCTTGAAAGCGTGAAATTTCTTTTGAAGTCTGAGTGAAATCTTTCAGCGACGGTTTTTGCGATGGAGTGATCGCATTTTGGGTTTTTCCAGAAAGTTGCGCTCGTTGTTCCCGCTGAACGCGCTGTTGCTGTTCAGAAAGAAATCGTGCCTCTTGATCATTTTTTAAAGTTTTTATGTTCTCAGGAACTTGAGCTTGGCGAACGATTTGCTGGCCCGATTTATTGGTTGAATCAGCAGGAGAAATAAATTCAATCTCTGCAATCTCAATTCCCTTTGGTGGCGGAAAAAGCGAAAGCAGACCAATCATGCTCAAACTCATCATCCCATGCAAAATGAAGCTTAAAATAAATATTGATGGTAGGGTCCAGCGATTGTCCATAAAGTGGCTCAATATAGATCATTTCATCTTCAGGCTCAAATTAGAAACCTCGCCTAAGGTCGTAAAAGTGAATCTGACCATCGCCAAATCAAAGCAAAAATGACTAAAGTTGAAACACTTCTCAGCCGAAATGTGGATAGGACTGATGCTTGGGGGACGAATGGGAAAACTTTTAGACCTGAATGCGCGTTTAAGAAAAACACATACAGTGAACGAAAAAATCGCTGAAAAGATTTTGCCAGCAGTGATGATTTCAAAATCGGAAAAACAAAAAAAAGTTTTAGATATGACCGAAGCACGAGAAGCCATTATCAACAAAGAACGCAGGATCGTGAAGCGAACCATCCTGTCTGAATTCATTGGAGCTTTCGTTGTTTTACCTGAAAAGGGACTTTACCGTGTGACGATTTATGATATTTCGGATGGCGGGATCGCTTTTGATGTCGATGCAAATTCGGGTCAGTATCAACAAGGCGAAGAAGTCGCGATGCGCGTTTATTTAAATCATAAAACTTACTTTTCTTTCATTATTAAGATCACGAATGCTCGTCTTTTTGCTGAAGAAAACATCATTCGTCATGGTGCTAACTTTACGAAGGGTACG
This sequence comes from Pseudobdellovibrionaceae bacterium, assembly GCA_046318875.1. GTDB lineage: Bacteria > Bdellovibrionota > Bdellovibrionia > Bdellovibrionales > Bdellovibrionaceae > JBKCTJ01. The sequence goes on from JBKCTJ010000325.1 coordinate 5,748, forward strand.
ATAAATGATGTGGCGTTACATCATTTCGTGAAATTCATCGAAACAATCAGTGCAAGTTTGAAAACAGATGATGGTGACATCCAGGTGTCCCATATTTCCTAATTCAAAAGAGAATACGAAAAGAAAACACAGAACAGTCCGTTCATAGACTTTAGTCCTTGCAACACTATCACCCCTGATATGAAATGGATTCAGGGGCGAGGTTTCTTCGTCCCCACCAAAGGGAAGAGGGGTAGATGTTGGCAAAAGCTGAAGGCTCAGAAAAAGTCATACCGAGACGTAAAATAGTTCTAGATACCAATGTGATCTTGTTCGATTCACAAGCCATTTTAAAATTTAAAAATTCAGATGTGCATATCCCTATTTCTGTTATCGAAGAAATTGATCGCTTTAAAAGGGATCAAGGCGAAAACGGACGAAATGCTCGACAGTTCAGTCGGTTTGTCGATGTTTTGAGATCAAAGGGAAATTTAACTCAAGGTGTGCAAATCGATAATTCGGACAGCCTTGTTTACATCAATGCGGATATGAACATTGCTGGTTTGCCTGCTGAAATCGATTTAATCAAAGCAGATAATCGCATCTTGATGACAGCAATGGCATTGCAAAAACAACATCCTCGTATGATTGTGGAGCTGATTTCAAAAGACATTAATTTGCGAATTAAAGCCGACGTCTACGGAATCAATGCCAAAGATTACGAACCAGATAACAATTCACAAGAAGATCTTTACGAAGGTTACCAAGAAGTATCTTTGGCTCCAGAACTGATTGATTCTTTTTACAAGAACAAACGCTTGGAAATTCCAGATTCAAAATTTTACGCCAATCAGTATTTGATTATGAAGGATGCGAATAATCCAAATCATTCTTCCATTGGTCGTTACAGCCAAAAAGAAAAAGCAATTGTTCCTGTCATCAGCCCAGCGGATTCAATTTGGGGAATTCACGGCAGAAACGTTGAACAAAGTTTCGCTTTGGACTGTTTATTAAATGATGAAATTTTGTTTGTTTCTTTAGTAGGAAAAGCAGGAACGGGTAAAACACTTTTAGCCATTGCTGCAGGGTTATTTAAGACTCTAGATGAAGGCCGTTTTCAACGGCTGCTTGTGTCACGTCCAATTTTTCCAATGGGACGAGATATCGGATACTTGCCAGGTGATATCGAACAAAAGTTGAATCCTTGGATGCAGCCGATTTTCGATAACGTTGAGTTCCTGATGGGTGCAGATAAAAAAGCCTCTGGACGAGCTCAAGAGTTGATCAATCAAGGCATGTTGAATATCGAGCCCTTAACTTATATCAGGGGTCGAAGTATTCCTAAACAATATTTGATTGTTGATGAAGCACAGAACTTGACTCCTCACGAAATTAAAACAATCGTGACACGGGCGGGAAGTGGGACAAAGGTTGTTTTAACTGGGGATATTTACCAAATTGACAATCCTTACGTCGATTCTGCAAACTCTGGTTTGACTTACGTTGTTGAAAGATTCAAGGGACATCCGATTGCAGCCCATGTGACTTTGACAAAGGGTGAGCGATCTGAACTTGCGGAGTTAGCAGCAAATATTCTTTAAAGGAACGGCTTATGACAATACAACCTCCAAATATCGATGTGGGATGGAAATCCGAAATGACTGTGATGATCACAGAAAAAACAGTTCAGCAGTTTGCTGAAATGTCCGGTGATTTCAATCCCATTCACATGGATGAAGAGTTTGCTGCGACGACCAAATTCAAGCGCAGAATCGCCCATGGAATGATTTCGGGAGCTTTTATTTCAAGGGCCTTGAATGAGCGCATCGGTGCTGGCGGAATTTATTTGGCTCAGACAATGAAGTTTGCTGGGCCAGTTTTTATTGATGATACAATTACAATTGAGCTTGAAGTCACGAATCTTAGAAAAGATCGTGGTATTGCCATTGTTTCAACGAACGTAAAAAACCAGCGTGGTGAATTTTGTGTTAAAGGTGATGCGACGATTATGTTAATTGCTCCTAAATAAGGTTTATTTTGATTTTTGCAAAACTGATTCAAATCATTAAAAAAGTTTGGTCACGTTTGACCCACGAAGATATCAACTTAACTGCTGCAGCCTTATCATACACAACAGTTCTTTCCCTTGTGCCCATTCTTGCAGTCTTGTTGGCCTTGATGACCAAGTTTGACTATTATGGCCAGGTTGCCCCCCAAGTCGAAAAAGTTATCGTCAAAAACTTTAGTGAAACGGCTGGTGCTGAAGGTGTCAGGCTGATCCAAAAAGCAATTTCTCGAATTCAAAATGGGACTCTGGGAACTTTCGGTGCTTTGATTCTCATTTTGATTGTCACTCGTACGATGCTCAGTCTTGACCGAGCGATTCATCGCATCTGGCAAGTCAAAAATAATCGAAAGCTTGTTCATCAGTTTTTTGTTTATTGGGCCTTTGTCATCGTGATTCCCATTTTGTTAGGTGTCTGGATTTATACGATGATGATCTTAAAATCTTTGGGTTATTCTTTTTCTACTTCTTATTCAGGATACGCTCTTGTTTTTGCGATTTTATTTTTAATTCAGCGCTACTTACCCAGTTTTGAAGTGCAGTTCTTGCCCGTACTGACTGGTACATTGGTTTCCATGGTTTTGCTTTTTGGATTGACCAGGGGATTTGCGTATCTCACCGCTGGGGTTTACCGATACAGCAAAATTTATGGAAGCTTGGCTGCAGTGCCAACGTTTCTGTTGTGGATTTATTTGATTTGGTTGTCTGTTTTGCTTGGAACTGCAGTCAGCGCAATGGCATCGCGGTCGAAAGCTTGAATTCCAATTAAAGCAAAATAATCCGTTTTATTTTTTGAACATTGCCAGCTTTGCTCACCAAATTCTTTCACGACTTCAAAAAATCCTTTTGCCACCCACTTGCAAGAAGTGGAATTTTGATCAGTGCAGACTTTCAACATATTTACTAAAAATTTTTGATCACACTGTTGTTTTGTCATTTCGCTCGACTGTGGTTCGTTGTGGTAACATAAATCATGGGCCACACAGGCGTTAAAAAACAACTCCCCATAATTTCCAATGCTTCGTGTGCAACCGTTGACGACTTGAACCTTTTCATCGGGGCCCAGAAATTCGCAGAACTGACCTTCACGTTCTTCGCCAGACTCTGGACAAGTCCATTGGGTTCTAATGACTCCCTTTTGCTTGGCGCAAAATTTTTCCAAACTACTGGAGGCAGTTCCGTAGGCAGAATTCATTGTGAATAAAAAAAGTAAAATCAGTTTCAAGTCGATTCTCACAGGCTTTGGATCGCAGACCCATGGCCATTTCGTCAAGTTTTCTCCTAGCCTAGCCGCTTCCAATCTTTGGCCAGAACTAAAGCGCACTCTTGAAGCATTATATCGAGAAAAAATACCTCCTGATTCAAATTGAGACAAGCTGCGACCTTGCCATAGAGTCTTCCAGGAAAAAACGCCGTTAGAAAGTTATGTATGAGTGACATCAAGATCTTCCGGTGGAAAAAAAAGAAGTCAGAAAAGATTTTGAGCTAAAATTTGACAAAGATTGTTTTCTATTTCGGATCGGAGTGGCAGGCCCTCAATCAGTGATTGCAAGCTTGTCATTTTAGACTGATGAAAACCACAGGGATTAATTCCTGCAAAAGCATTGGGATTGTTTTCGAAATTGAAGGCTAGGCCATGATAAGACACCCAATGTCGCACAGCAATTCCAAGACTCATTATTTTTTTTCCACTAACCCAGACCCCAGTATCATTTAAATCAGAATTTGTTTTGGATTTTCCTTCAGCGGATATTCCTAGCGTGGCCAAAAGTTCAATACAAGATTTTTCAATGCATCGAAGTAAGTCAGGAATATCTTTGGCTTTCCTTTGAGCTCCTGGAAACTTTAAATTGATGAGGCAATAAATAACGATCTGTTCTGGACCATGATAAGTTGCGCGACCGCCACGGTTCACTTCATAAGTAGGTCCAGTCCAATTGATGATGTCTGATGCTTCGCTGGACCTCCCCAGTGTGACCACTTCAGGATGTGAACACAAGACCAAGGTCCCAGGACTTTCTGATTGATGAATTTGATCCAGCAAAGCCAATTGCTTTGCTTCACATTCTTGATAATCAATGAGCCCCCAATTTGTAAAATTGAAGGACTCCAAAATCTGTTGATGGCTAGACATGAGCCGTTGGTTGAACACCTGATGAAAGTGGCTTTTGAATAATATGAATTGCATGGCCCAAAGTCGCTTCAGCTGCTTCCATCATCGTTTCACCCAAGGTTGGATGTGGATGAATCGTTAGAGCTACATCTTCAAGTCTTGCGCCCATTTCGATGGCTAATGCCGCTTCAGAAATTAAATTTGAAGCTTCCGGGCCCACGATATGAACACCCAATAATAAATGAGTTTTTGCATCAGCAATCATCTTCACAAATCCGTCAGTTTCCATCATAGAGACTGCGCGACCATTGGCTCCAAAAGGAAATTTTGAAATCAATAAATCGTTGTAGCCTTTAGCCCTCGCTTCAGATTCTAATAATCCAGCACTTGCAATTTCAGGGTCAGTGAAAATCACTGAAGGTACAGTCTTTACATCGTAAGCGCGATTGTGGCCCGCAAGAACTTCTGCGACTAAGACGCCTTCATGAGAAGCTTTGTGAGCCAGCATTGGTTGGCAAGCAATATCCCCAATTGCAAAAATATTTGGGATGTTGGTTCTGCGTTTGGCATCAACTTGAATAAATCCACGTTCATCAATTTTCAAACCAATGTTTTTCAAATTCATTTGATCACTATTTGGTTTTCGTCCAACAGTGACAAGAACTTTGTCACAAGAAATGATTTGATCTTTTCCATCGACTTCAATGGTGACATCGTAACCTTTGGCAGTCTTCTTTTGCGATTTGGCTTTGGCGTTGTAAATAATTTTTCCACCATTTTTTTCAAATTTGCGAACGACCATTTGCGCGCATTCTGCATCAGCTAAGCCAAATAAAAGTTGTTTTTGTGCTTCGATGATTGTGACTTCTACACCCAGCTTTCGTAAATAAGATGAAATTTCAAGCCCAATATAACCTCCACCAATGGTGACGACTCGTTTTGGAATTTCGCTGAAATCCAGTGCGCCTGTGCTTGAAACAATATCCTTTTCGTCAAATGTGAATCCTGGAATTTGAATCGGTCGTGAGCCCGTAGCAACAACAAAGTTTTTCGCTTCCAAAATTTCTGTTCCATGAGCCGTTTTCACGGATAGCTGTTGAGCTGTCTTAAATTCCGCTTCGCCTTTGATGATTGTAATCTGATTGCCTTTCAGCAATTGAGAAACTCCGCCGGACATCTTTGTGCAAACTGAATTTTTCCAGCTTAAAAGTTTTTTCATGTCCACAGAAATGTCTTTGATCTGAATTCCCATGGTCGGAAAATCATGCTGGGCTTTGTGCAAGTGGTGAGTCGCCGTGATCATTGCCTTAGAAGGAATGCAGCCGACGTTTAAACAAACACCACCCAGGGCATCGCGTTCAATGATGGCCGTTTTCATTCCCAACTGAGCGCAACGAATGGCGCAAACATAACCACCAGGACCAGAGCCAATAACAACTGTATCAAATCTTTGAGCCATAAAATTTCCTTTTACATCATGTCCAGCATTAAACGACCTGGATTTTCAAGGCGCTGAATAAATGCTTTTAAAAAGTTTGCGGCAACGGCGCCATCAATCAATCGGTGGTCACAAGTGACTGTGTAGTTCATCACTTGAATAGCAGCGAGCTGCCCATTTTTAATCACTGGCTTTTCTTGGATTTTGTACATTCCAAGAATTGCAACTTCAGGATGATTGATGATTGGTGTTGCATAAGTGCCACCCACAGAGCCGATATTTGTAATCGTGATTGTCGCGCCCTTCATTTCATCTGGTTTTAATTTTCCATCACGAGCTCGTGTTGAAAGATCAATAATTTCTTTTGAAATTTCTAGGATGGATTTGTGGTCAGCATTTTTAATCACGGGAACCAGTAATCCATTTGGAGTATCGGCAGCAAAACCTATATTGAAATATTTTTTATAAACAATTTCAGATTGGGCATCATCGATACTTGCATTAAAGGTCGGAAATTCCCGCATGGTTGCAATCAATGCTTTTATGACAAATGGCAGATAAGTAATCTTGGTTTTTGCTTTTTCCGCTGCCTCTTTTAAAGATCCACGTAAAGCGACCAAGTCTGTCACATTTGCTTCATCCATCAATGTGAAATGAGGAATAATGGCTTTAGACATCTGCAGATTTTCTGCAATTTTCTTACGGACACCACGAAGTGCAACTCGCTCTTCCATGACTTGATTTGTGGATTGATAACCAGGTTTTGGAATCTGAGTGATTGCGGAACTTGGTTTTCCAACTTGGGATGTTGCTGAGCCTGATTTTGCTTTTAAAACATCCTCTTGGGTGACTCGTCCTGCTAAACCAGTTCCTTGAATTTGATTGATATCAACATTCATTTCACGAGCATATCTGCGTGTTGCTGGAGTCGCTAAAACTCTTGAATCTGCAACGGGTGGATAAATTGAATCTGTGTAAGTGGACAGTCCATTTGTATTTGAAGTCGTTGATGCAGATGTTGTTGCCGGTTTCATCACCATTGCAGCTGCTGCTTGGGGTTGTTGTGGAGTATTTGAATGTGTGGGTTGAGACGGTGTTTGGGATTTCGTTGCACTTGCCGTTGATCCTTCAAGAGTGATCATCACAGATTCGACTTTGATAATTTCGCCGACTTTGAATTTTAATTCTTTGACAGTGCCCGCAATTGTCGATGGGAATTCAACGGTGGCTTTGTCTGTCATGACTTCTGCAATGGATTGATCTGGTTTGACCTGGTCTCCGGGTTTGACGAGCCATTTGACTAATTCACCTTCAGTGACGCCTTCGCCTAATTCTGGAAGTTTAATGAATGTTGTTCCTGAAGATGAAATTGCTGAATGAGTGGAGTTTGAAGTTTGGACTGATGCAGCTGGAGCAATCTTCGCATGAGATGTTGTAGCAGATGAAGCGGCAGTTGGCTTTGTTGTGGCAGCAGCAGATCCTTCGTCCAAAGTGATCATGATTGACTCGACTTTAATAATTTCGCCGACTTTGAATTTTAATTCTTTCACAGTGCCCGCAATAGTTGACGGAACTTCCACAGTGGCTTTGTCTGTCATGACTTCTGCAATGGCTTGATCGGGTTTCACTTGGTCTCCGGGCTTAACTAACCATTTGACCAATTCTCCTTCAGTAACGCCTTCACCTAATTCTGGAAGTTTAATGTCTTTCATTTGAGATAGCTCCTTCTGTCTGTAATGCTTTCATAACTTAGTATAATTTCAAAGCTGAGTTGCCACGTTTGCTGCTTTATCTTTCTGGATCAGCCCTTTCATAAAAAATTCACCGGCTCGGTAAGAACTTCGAACAAGGGGGCCTGAAGCGACATATAAAAAACCCATGCCTTCAGCAATTTTTTTCCACTCGTCAAATTTTTCTGGAGTGATGTATTCTTCAACTTTTAAATGGCGCTTGGTCGGCTGTAAATACTGTCCGAAAGTAATGACATCACATGAAACACTTCGTAGATCTTTGAGCGTTTGCAGGATTTCATCGTCTTTTTCGCCAAGGCCCAACATGATGGAAGATTTTGTATAACGAGTTGGATCTTTTTGTTTTACGATTTCCAAGACTCGCAAAGTTTGACGGTAGGTTGCTCGTGGGTCGCGAACTGAAGGTGTCAGTCTTTCCACGGTTTCGATGTTATGAGCAAACACATCAGGCTTTGATTCAACCAACTCTTCGATTAAGTTTTGATGTCCGCGAAAGTCAGGGGTCAAAATTTCAACGATGACGTTGGGATCTAATTTTTTAATTGTTGCAACTGTTCTGGCAAAATGTTGTGCGCCTTGGTCTTCCATATCATCGCGATCAACAGAAGTGATGACGACATAAGTTAAAGCCATCTGAGAAATTGAATAAGCGACTTTTTCAGGTTCAAAGGGATCAATTTTTCCCTTGGGATTTCCTGTTTTAATATGACAAAATCTGCAGCCACGAGTGCAAGTATCACCCATCAGCATAAATGTGGCTGTGCCCGAGCTCCAACACTCGCCAATGTTTGGACATTTTGCTTCCTGGCAAACGGTTGCAAGCTTTAAATCGCCAAGCATACCTTTGATGCGAGTGTAGTTTTCCCCGGTGGGTGCGCGAACTTTTAGCCAATCAGGTTTTCTTTGTATTTGTGTTGTCATATATGTGTGATTAAAGTTCTAAACTAAGGTTTTCAATCCCGCAATTGAGTATTTTCCGAATCGAGGTGAACATGTCAGATTTCAGCTCAATTTTTAAGTTTAATTTCCCCAAGAAGCTTGAAGAAGGAATTTTCCAAGGCCGTTTTAAGAGGTTTTTTGCTCAAATTCAAACGCCCGAGGGTGAAATCACTGCCCATTTGCCCAATACGGGGAGCCTCAAAGGTGTCAATGTCAAAGGGATGCCTTGTTTGTACTCAAAATCTGATGACCCCAACCGCAAACTTGCTTTTACGTTAGAGGCTATCCAAAGCGATTCAGGAGTGTGGGTGGGTATCAATACCCAGACTCCAAATCGAATTATTAAACAAGTTTTGTTGGAAAAGTTCAATCCGGCCTGGGCAAAATTTGAATTTATGAAACCTGAATATTCAATTTCAAAGGCAACCCGTTTTGATT
>JBKCTJ010000326.1:0-7900 GCA_046318875.1 Pseudobdellovibrionaceae bacterium
TCAAAGTAGTTCTAACGCGCCACTTTGATAGGTAGGAAAGTCCAAAAATTCCACGTTTGTTTTTTGCCAAACATCAATGGCAATGCCGCTTCTGCGGTGTGATTCGATAGACTTCATTTCTGTCCAGTTCCAACTTGCCAAAATCCCGTGTTTTTTTGGACAGGGTTTTGCAACTTCTCATTTGAGTATAAAAAATAAATCGAACCTTGATTTGAGTATTGAAATTCAACTGCATTTTAAATTTTCATTGAGGAGTAGCTATGGAAAAACGAAACCATTTGACTGACGATAAAACGAATCACGGCATGGAGCATCTTAAAGAAGATTTTCAAGATCTTAACTATGCGCCTTACGATCGAAAACTTGGACGGATGACTTACGATATCAACAAGTGGGCTGATTACGGATACAGCTCTACCGAATATGGGTCTTTGGATTTAAGTGATCGAAGTTATATGTCCACACATCGCACAATTCCTAGTTTTTGCAGATTGAAAATGAATGTCCTTACTGAAAAAACAAATCACTCTTCGATTTGATTCTCGCTCGCCGCAGTTTCTGGCTTCATCACTCGACGGATCTGAAAACCTTTTTCTTTTGCAAGGCCAATGATCGCAATTAAATTGTGATTCGATTTTGATTGGATTTGAATAAATTCATCTTGATCTGGTTGAAAACGAGTTATTAAAGTTGAGCGCAGTTGGTGGGAAATCAAACCATTCATTAATAACTTTTCATCTTGCCCACTGACTAAAACTCTTTTCACTTCGGGTAACATCTCAGACAAAGAAACAAAACTTCCAGCTTTTTTATCACTCAGGGTTTGATTTTCGTTTTCAGCCAGTTCATCCAAAGTCGTAGCACTCTCTAAATTATAAGGATGGGAATGGGTTCGGACAAGTCCACTCATCAATGCCCCACAGCCAAGGCGATCGCCCAATTCAGAAACCCAACTGCGAATAAAACTTCCTTTACTGCAAGACAAGCTAACATCTCCGCCAGTGGCAGTGAGCTTGTGAATTTCAATATTCCAAAATTTCATGATTTTTTTTGGTGCTGTAAACTCAACACCTTGTCGGGCTAAATCATAAAGGCGCTGACCATCCACTTGTTTTGCGGAAAAGCGCGGAATACTTAAATTCATTTCTCCTTGGATTTCCAAAATGGCTTGTTTGATTTTTTCAATTGCTGGAACGGCAACATTCGAAGCAGTCACAAAACCGGTACTATCTAAAGTATCTGAAGTTTCTCCCAAGCGAAATTGAACTCGATAACGTTTATCTTTTTCTAAAAGGAACTGGCTTAATTTTGTTCCTTCACCGATTAACAACAACATCAGGCCTTCTGCCATGGGATCTAGAGTTCCGGCATGACCAATTTCTTTGGTCTTTAAAATACGACGTGCTTTGGCCACGACATCATGGCTAGTCATTCCACTTTGTTTGGCAATTAAAAGCATTCCGTGTTTCATTTTTTTTCCGTGTCTTGCTTTTTGATCTCGAGCAAAGTTTTTTCAATGGCTAAAACTTTTTCTGTCGTTTCATCTTTAAAAAATTGTAATTTCGGAACATATCGCAATTTTAATTCGCGAGTAATATGATTTTGGATTTCAAACGCTTCATATTTCAATTCATGCAGCAACAAAGTCATAGGATCAGTCTTTGACCTCTTTGCAGTGGGAGCTTTTTTTTCCTCGGAAAAAGGATGTTCGCCGTTCATGGGATCAATAACCTGAGGGCCAATGCCTTCAAGCAAACTGATGTAAACTCGAGCTGACTTTAAATCCGCTGTCAGAATGACTTTAGAAACAGAAACGATGCCGTGTTCAAATCGAAATGATCGAATCAAATAATTGGCGATGGCAGCATGCACTTCCTTTTCAACTCTGGAAATTCGACGTCCATCGCCTTTTTGATTCATTTTGTGGGGCCCTTAGATGACTGCTGAATTGACGTTGTTAAAAATTAAAAACTTAAGAAATTTAAATCTGAGCATTAAATTCAATTTCTTTTGCTTTTTCTTCTTTAATGAATGCTTCAATGGCATCGCCAACTTTAATATCATTAAAGTTTTCAATTCCAATACCGCACTCAAAACCCATGGCCACTTCTTTGGCGTCATCTTTAAATCGCTTCAATGAAGAAATCTTTCCTTCATAAACAATTTTTCCATCACGTAAAAGCCGCGCCATGGATGCTCGTGTCACTTTTCCATCAACAACGAAACAGCCCGCAATTACTCCAACTTTTGGCACAGAAAATATATTTCGAACTTCAACTCGGCCCAGTACTTTTTCAACGATATCCGGTTGTAACATTCCAGAAAGCGCTTTTTTCATATCATCAATCAGTTCGTAAACAATTCCGTAAGTTCGAACATCAATGCCAAGTCGTTTTGCCTGGCCCGACGCTCCTGTATCTGGCCTGACTCCAAAACCCAAAACGATTCCTTTAGCTGTATGAGCCAAGAGAACATCGGATTCATTGATGGCGCCAATGCCAGTGTGAATGACTTTTGTATTCACAAGCGGATTTTCAAGTTTTTTCAACATCCCGGTCACTGCTTCCAATGATCCCTGAACATCTGCTTTCAAAACGATGGATAATTCCTTCACATCGCCACGAGTGGCTTTTGCAAATATTTGTTCCAACGTCATTTTTTGATTTATGATTTCTGAATCGCGTTTTTGCTCAAGACGAACCTGAACTAACCGCTCTGCTTGAACATCGTCTTTCACAACATCAAATCGATCCCCTGCTCGAGGAACATCAGTTAAACCCACGACTTCCACAGGAAGACCTGGTCCAACTTCATTGACACGCTCGCCTCTGTCATTCACAAGGGATTTAATTTTTCCGCGGTAAATTCCAGCAACAATGTGTTGGCCAACTTTGACTGTTCCGTCTTTTACTAGAATTGTTGCAACAGCACCTTTGCCTTTTTCAATTTTGGCTTCGACGACACTGCCCGTTCCTGATCGCTTAGGATTTGCTTTCAGTTCTTGAACTTCAGCAACAAGCTTAATTTGTTCTAAGAGTTCTTTAACACCTGTTTTTTTAATTGCCGAGACTTCACAGAAGATCGTTGTTCCGCCCCATTCTTCTGGGACAATTTCAAATTCAGTGAGCTGTTGTTTAATTTTTTCAACATTAGCCCCAGGTTTATCAATTTTATTTACAGCAACGATGATAGGAACACCGGCTGCTTTAGCATGACTAATCGCTTCTGCAGTTTGTGGCATCACACCATCATCAGCAGCAACAACGATCACTGCAATATCAGTAACATTTGCACCACGAGCGCGCATTGCTGTGAACGCTTCATGACCGGGAGTATCCAAAAATGTAATCAAAGCACCGTCTTCAAGCTTAACGCTGTAAGCTCCGATATGCTGAGTGATCCCGCCCGCTTCTCCGGCCGCAACATCAGTTTTGCGAATAGCATCAAGCAAAGATGTTTTTCCATGATCGACGTGACCCATCACAGTCACAACGGGAGGTCGAGTGATTTTTTCAGCATTCAAATCGCCCCAAGCAAATTCCTCAACCAACTCTTTATCTGATCGCTGATCATTCTGCGCTTCCCAATCAAATTCAGAAACGATCAGTGCAATGGTGTCGAAATCCAATGCTGTATTCATAGTTGCAGTCACCCCTTGAGCCATCAAAGCTTTGGTCAGTTGTGGAACTCGAATTCCAATTTCATCTGCCAAGTCTGACACTTTCATTGTTCCATAAACTTTCACGACACGTTTGGAAGCTTTTGGAGTCGTGATCTGAGTTTTCATTGCTGGCCTGCCTAGAGTGTCTTTCTTTTTACGAGGTTGAAACACCAATTCTTTTTTACGGAATTCAACGGCATTAAATAAAACTTGTGGTTCTTCTTTTGTCGTTGTTGAGGCGACTCCCCCTGCGGAAAGTTTTTTTGCTTTTTTCTCGAGATCCTTTTTGCGATTGTCTTCTTCACTCTCAGGTCCTGACATTCCGTTGTAAACATCAAGTGGTGGCTGAGCTACAAACCCTGTGCGAATTCCCGCACTGCCCGGTCGTGGGGCAAAACCCGTCATTGGCGGTCTTCTTGGAGGTGTCGCATAGCCCGTTCCACCCAAGGGAGTTCCATTGGTTCCAGGTCGCTGATAGCCACCCGATCGAGGTTGAAATCCGCCACCGCCGCCACTTGATTGCGGACGCTGCTGCATATTTGCCTGTGGAACACGGGAAAGATCCATCCGACCAATAATATTTCTTTTCACACCGCCCAATGCAGGATCTTGCAAGGAAGACACGCCGCTGGTTCCAACCACGACTTCTTTTTTGCGTGCAATTCGGTTTTCTGGTTTTGCTTCAGGAGCTTCAGTGACTTCACTTGCTGTTTGAACAGGAGCTTGTGCAGCTGTTGGTTGCGCAGCCAACTGCGGAGGTGTTTTGTTCAACGCTTGTGAAGCTGGACCTTGAGATTCGATTTTTGCTGTTGGCTGAGGAGTTGACTGAGGAGTCTGAATCAATGAACTTGCCTTCACGACTGTGGGTGCGCTTGCTTCCAAAGAAATTTGAACATCGCTTTTCGTGCGAACAGCGGCGGGAACATCTTCGGCAAATTGAGCTGGAGGAGTTGGAGCATCCATTTTTTTAATAATTCGCGCTTTGCCTGGTTCCAAAGGTTTAATTTCATCGCCGTCTTTTGTTTTACGTCGAACGACAGGACCTTTTCCACCCGCAGTGCTTGCCGCAGCTTCTGCACCCGCAACTGCTTTCGTCGTCGCGACTGTCGTTGGAGCTTCAGGCTTTTTAGGTACTTTTGGCGCAGCTCTTTTCACTGCTGCTTTTTTAGGTTTAGCTTCTTCAGCAGAACCGCTTCCGCCGCTCAACTTAATTTTAATTTGAGCCAAAGTTTCTGGATCAAGTTCAGCCATGTGGCTTTTGACAGGTATGCTCCACTCACGGATTTTGTCCATCAGGGCAAGGGGGGTCAAACCAACTTCTTTTGCGAACTCAAATACTTTTGGATTAGCCAAGCATTCTCCTTAAAAAATCTCTTTCAAAAAAACTAAAAACTATTCAACGACGGTCTTTGATTGCTCAAGCTTGGAAAGCTCTTCGCGCAATCTGGCATCTGCTTGTTCTTTTGCAGATCCCGATGTTTTCACTGTTTCTTTCGCATGTGGCGAAACTGGAATTGGTGTGCCTTCAGCTTTGTATTTTTCAACAAGAGCTTTTGCATCTTCGACCAACTTCCCCGCTTTATCTGGATCATCATAACCAGGAACAGTCATGACTTCAGAAACTTGGGCTGCTGCTAGAACTTGGAATGAACCAAATCCCGATTGGAATAAATTCTGAGCCATGGTGTCGCTCATTCCAGGAATCAACATCAAATTAAAAATAGCTTCAGCAGTTTTTGAAGCCGCTGCTGCTTCAGATGTAATATCAATTTTCCAACCCGTTAGCTTTGCCGCCAAACGCACGTTTTGTCCGCGCTTTCCAATAGCAAGGCTCAATTGGTTGTCAGGGCAAACGATTTCCATTTCGCGATTTTCTTCATCCAAGAACACTCGTGAAATTTCAGCTGGAGCTAATGCATTCACAGCAAATCTTGTGATGTCTTCATCCCATGGAACGATGTCAATTTTTTCGCCTTTGAGTTCTTGAACGATATTTTGAACTCGAGAACCCTTCATACCAACGCAAGCTCCCACTGGATCAACGGCACTGTCGTTTGAACGCACAGCAATTTTTGCACGCTGCCCTGGTTCACGAGCTGCGGCCATAACTTCGACGATGCCATCAAAAATTTCGGGAACTTCTTGTTCAAAAAGTTTAATCAAATAATTTGAATCAGCGCGGGACATAATGATTTGAGGACCCTTCGTCGTTTGACGAACTTCAGATAAATATCCTTGGATACGATCTCCCGGTTTAAAAGATTCACCAGGAATTTGTTCACGCAGAGGAATGTAAGCTTCTGTTCGTCCCAAATCGATGACGATCATGTTTCTTTCAACTCGTCTTGCAATACCAGATGCGATTTCACCTTTTCGCTGTTCGAACTCAGAGAAAATAATGTCGCGTTCAGCATCGCGGACTTTTTGCAAAATAATTTGTTTTGCCGTTTGTGCAGCGATTCGACCCAGGTCGTTTGTGTCCATTTTAATACCGATAGAATCGTCTAACTGCGCAGCTGGATCTAGTTTGCGAGCGTCTTCAATTGTAATTTCGACTTCCTCATCGATGAATTTTTCTTTGGTCACAACTTCTTTGAACTCAAACAATTCAACTTCGCCTGTTTCCTCGTTATAGCTTGCTTCAATTTCGCGGTAAGTGCCGTATTTTTTACGAGCTGCTAGCAACATCCCTTGAGTGATCGCTTCGACAACTAATTGTTTGTCGATGCCTTTATCTTTTCCAACCTGTTCAATCACTCTTGCAAGTTCTGAAAACATATTCTCTGCCATAATTCATTCCTTCTCTATCAACTTCTCTCACCGCTGCTGTTTGATCGACGCGCTTTTTCAAAAATAGCTAACGTTTTTTCGCTGATGAATTGCCATGATGGTGTTTATTTTTATCATTTTTAATCATTTCAAAAGTCACTTTTGCTTTTTCTACGGCAGTCATCGGAATGAACACTTCCGTTGCTACTCCAGCAAAATCTAAAAGAAACCCAATTTGGTTTTCTGACACTTTATACAAAGTCTGTTCGACGGTTTTTGCCGACTTCCATTTTTTATCTTCCACGCCGAATTGATCCAAGGAAGCTTTTAGTTTTACCCAGATTTTTTTGCCGATGACTTTTTCAAAATGCCAAGGGCGCTTCAAGTGGCGATCGATGCCCGGAGTTGAAACTTCCAAACTGTAAGGCCCACCGGGAACCACATCTTCTTCGTCAAGAATTTGATTTAAACCCTTGGAAACATTAGAGCAATCTTCAATGCCGACTTGGTCTGCCTTATCGATGTAGATGCGTAAAGTTCGCCCATTGCCAATGCCAACCATTTCCATATCGTACAAGACACACCCTTCGCGTTCAGCGATAAGGACAGCCCGTTTTTCAACTTCTTCCAGCCAATTTTGATTCAATTGAGATTCTTCAGTCACGCGATCTTATTACTCCTCAAACAGACGAACTACCAAAAAAAACGGGCCTTTGCGGGGCCCGAACTCAAACCATCTCGCGAAAACCGATCAGTCTCGGTCTTCATCCACAGTACAAAAACTTTGCACGATTACCGGGAAGCTATCACGCTGGGACATTGAAAGCAAGTTTCAGATTCAAAGCATCGGCCCCATCTGGATAATATTTTGGCCTTTTTGAAGTCACAACGAAGCCCACTTTTTGGTAAAGGGCGATGGCCCGCTGGTTTTCAGCGTGAACTTCCAGCCAAACCTCGTGAAATTGTCTTTTTTGCAGATCGTCAATGATGGCCTTCATGATCATGGTCCCCAGCCCCAGCCGAGAAAGTTTTTCATGAACGGCGATCAGCAGGATTTCCGCAATCTTCACCGAATGGGTGTGTTCACCCGCTTTGCCGATCTCACAAGCTTCGCCAATGGGACGAATGAAGCAAAAACCACACCGGGTATCGATATTCTGATTTGCCGTGGGATCCAAGCGCACACAGTAACCACCGTAATCTTGTATAAATGATTCTATTGTCGCAGAAGACTGGGCAAATCCGTTTTTTATTCGATCCTCAATGGACCAGGATTCCAGGATGGACCAGCAAAAGCTCAAATCACTGGGGTCGAGATTTTGGAGCTGAATTTGTTTCATAGATTCGCACTTGGTATTTGGTTTTCAAAATCGAAAACCATTCGTTGAGTTTTTCAGCCAATTTTTCCTTCAGATAATATTCGCGAATCGTATTTTGAAATTTTTCAAAGGACATATCCGCAAATTGAGT
>JBKCTJ010000327.1:0-18169 GCA_046318875.1 Pseudobdellovibrionaceae bacterium
GCGTATTCTGAAAAAAATTGAAAAATCCAGCTGTCGTAAAATCCCATATCCCTTCGTTAAAGTAACGAAGGGAAAGTCGTTTGTCTTTGAAAGACAGACATTGGCAACAGCGTGTTAGAAATGATTGTTAAAAAACTGACAAAAGACACCCATCGTTGAACGAGTTCGCTAAAGGCGAATGTAAGTTTCTAGCAACCAGGAATTATCAGAGGGTCGACCGTAGGTAAATGGTGCACTTCCATCAATGCGGGTTTGATTCTCTAAAAAAACTTTGACGCTGATGTCTTTTGAAAAATTCACTTTCAGGGCAGCCGCTGATTTTAAACTTGTAGGATGGGAATCATCGATTCCCTCAACATCAGATCGATAGCGCCATTCTTCTTTAAAGCCAATTTGTGGTTCAAAGCTGAACGTTTTCGAAATGCTTCCTTCATAAGATAAAAAATGTTCCAAAACGGCGAAGCGATTTGCTTGAATTGGATAAGAAACGTAAAGACCGCGGTTGTCAGTGACGATATCTTGGTTCCTGTAAGTTCGCTCATTATGAAATAACAAATCTGCTTTAATGCCATAGCTCAGCGATGAAAATTGGCGAACTCCCCATTCAAAGAAAACTTCAGCTCGGGTTTTAGCTATCATTCGCTGGGCTTGACTGTTTTTCCCTGTAGGTAAATAAAGTCGCACATTCCCTGAAATTTCAGATCCCGCAAGCTCTCCCAGATCGTAATTATTGTAAACGATGTGGAAATCGTCAGCCACAACGTCTTCTCCGACTTGATCACCAAAACGGTTTAAACCACCTGAAACATAGTTAAAAGTCGGTCGAAAGGAAATCCTGCGATCTTTCGATATTTTGTAATTAAATGCGACGTAATTATACGAAAATATCGAAGCATCACCTTTTTCCATTTCAGGAACTCCCACACTGGCAAATGAATACAAAGTGACACTTGTTTTATCTAACCATGTGGATCTTTCCAAAGTCGCACTGTTTGTAGTGCTGTTTGTAGTGCTGTTTGTGGTGCTGTTTGTGGTGATCGCTGAACTTTCGGAAGCTGCTGTCTGAGTGGTTTGGTCCACCTGAGCAACTGCAGTGTAACTGATAAAAAAAGATAAAAATAAAAACTTCAAAGCCGTCGTTTGTTTCATTTATTTCCTCGTCCAGTGACCAACCAAAAGCTCTGGTTTTGCACAGGTTATGCCACGACTTGGTCGGCGCAGGAAGAGCCATTTTGGCTCCCAATGAACATCTAACAATAAAGTTAGAATTCGTTGTCAAACCCTTCAACGATGATATATTTTTTTCACATTCTGTTGATCAGCTGAGTGAGCTGATTCAGTTTACTTTAAGGAAACCCAATGAAAAAATCTGGCTTAAAAGCTTCTATTTTATCCTCAAAAATATTTCAAACGACTATGATAGCCACTGCAGTGGCTGTTTTGCTGGCATCATGCCAACAAAGTCCTATGGCGGGTCTTGCGGAGTCATCAACACGAATCAATGATGCTGCAGCCAAAGCCAGCGTCGCTGGGAAACTAGGCAACGCAAAACCACCGTGGATCTTTACTGCGAAAGCTGCTGATGAAATTTCAATGATGACTTACAACGTAGAAAATTTATTCGATACAGAACAGGATGCAGACCGCGAAGATTACACAAACCTTCCCCTTTCCTTGAAACAAAACAAGGCCCACCGCGACTTTTGCAAAAAAATGAGGGTTCCGAAATACCGAGAAGAATGTCTCACCAAAGATTGGAACGATGATTTTCTAGAAGCTAAAATGCGAAATTTGGCAGAAGTGGTTTTAGACTTAGATGGTGGCATGGGGCCCGATGTCTTGCTTTTACAAGAAGTTGAAAACATCAGTGTTTTAAGCCAATGGAACAAAAAGTATTTATCAAAAGCAAATTATCAGACCCTTGTTCTTCTTGAGGGTTTTGATGAGCGAGGCATCGACACGGCCCTGCTTTCAAGGTTTCCACTCAAAGGAAAACCAACTCTTCACAAAATCCCCTTTGATTTGAAAAAAATTGGCGAAACAGATGAAACCAAAGCCAAATCCCGAGGAATTTTAGAGACAACACTCCTTTCTCCAAAGAAAAAGGAAATGACCTTTTTTATAGTCCACTTACCGTCTCAGGGAAATCCTACGGGAATGAGAAAACAAGCCACTGACTTTTTACTGAGCTTAATGAAGAAGAAAAATCATTTTGTCGCAGCTGGTGGTGATTTTAACATCACGAAGGAGGAAGAAGAAGAGCAAGGATATTTTAAAAACATGATTCAAAATCAATTTGAAGTTTCGCATTTTTATGGCTGTCCCGGTTGTGAGGGTACCTACAACTATAAAAAAAGATGGTCGTTTTTGGATGCTGTTGTCTTTTCAAAAGATTTTGCAAAAATGGGTTTTCAAATTCAGCCCAATCAGATTGATGTCGTGAGATATAATCCGAATTATTTATATCGAGACTCATATCCAAAATTTTTTAAAACCGAAGATCTGACCGGAGCATCAGATCATTTTCCACTTTATATGAGACTTTCAGAAAAGTAGATTTTAGTTTTAACGGGAAATAGATTAAAGAACTAGTCCGTAATTCACAGACAATCCGTCGTATTCTGTGCATGTCGGTATCACTTCAGTTTTGCTTGCCTCCGTTGGAAAAGTTCCGTTCTTTTGCTTAAACACTTTAATTTCATTTTCAGTGAGGACGACTTTGGAAGTCGAAGTTTGAAGAGGTTTTTTCTTTTTCCCATCAAACGTATTGGTCATCATGAATTCACCTACAAATCGGAAACATCCTGGCTCGATTTCTAGCAGCTGATGACCTGATCCCGAGATCCTGACTGACTGATTTAAGATTGCATCTTTCCGAGGGGCGATATTCCATTCTAATACCAAGGCTTCAACATTTCGAGTCCCATCAGTATTTAGAGAAATTTTCGATTGGCCTTTTTCAGATATTAAATCTTTTGAAAAGAAATGTTTCCCTTTTGCATCAATTTTCGAAAACACGGCTCGAGCTTCCCCGCTCCAACTCACTTCTGAAGATGTTCCCATGGGGTTTTCGGATGGTGCAGAATAATCAAGCTTTTCATTGACGATAACAAAATTACCCAATGAAGCGGCTTGCTCCTTGGATTCTTTCCGAGACAAGTTCATCAGCTGGAATAAATTCGTATTTAACCCACTAAAAAATTCAGAAAAATTGATGTCTTGTGCAGTCACATTCGTGGCGCCCAAATCTTTGATCAGGGTTTGAGCTGTCAAACTGCCCGGAACTTGTAAACCTTGGGGATTTGTTTCGCTGGTCATTTGAATTTTCGAATTCAATGCATTTTTACCAACGATCTTTTCACTTTTCACATCAAAGGAATTTAGCGCTTGCAGAGACAGTTCTCGGTTTATTTTTTGAGCCAAAATCAAGCTGAGCTGATTCGAGTTCATGAAAACTTCGTCGCTCTGACATTTTTCTTCGCGATCATTTTTTTTCGTTGAACAAAACACGTTCAGACGTTCCTCGTCGCTCACAGCATTTTTATCCGGAGCACAGGCTGAAACAAACAGGAAAGTTGGTAATAAAAGTAAACTCGTCAATTTGATTGCCATGGGTAAAGCCCTTCGTAAAAGTTCAGTTGAATCTTCAAATACGACCCAGCAAAGGAATCGAATAGGACGCAATCTATGGAATTTTTTATGTTTTGTCGATACCCCCTCGAGCAATAAGAGGGATTAATGAAATCCTAACAATAGAAAGGATGGGAGAGGGATCCAAAATGTGTATTTTGAAAAATATTCAAACGGAGCCAAGTCGATCGGCTGCTTGGAACACTGTTAAGTGAACTAGAATTCCTTGGTTCTTCATTTTTCTTTGGAATTTTTTGGTATACCCCACTGGTGTTTCAAGCTCTTCGCCACTCATCCAACAACTGCGGCTTGCGGGAAATAATTCGTGATAAGCTTTCACCATTTCTTTCACTGGCTTTTCCGATTTAATCCGATGCCCATAGGGAAGATTAGAAATTAAAAATACTGAATGATCTTGTGGAGCTAGTTTTTCTAATTTCAAACTGTCTTGCACATGAAAATTAAAACGAAAGTCTGCAATGGGAAACTGAGATTGTATTGAATCTAGATTATCCAGTGCTGTTTGATGAGCATGTTGATCATAATCATACCCGACAAATTCCCAGAATTTGAGGAGCTGATGATGATCTCTATTTTTTTGACGAAAATCGGGTTTCAAAAATTGAGGACAAAATGGAATCTTTTGAAAATCATATTGGCGAATTCCATCTGTATACAGAGTCAGTGCTTCAAATAACAAAGTCCCAGAACCGCAACAGGGATCGATCAAAACTGAATTTTCCAAATGTTGTCGGCTCAGTCCTTCAAACAAAGTCTTTAACATGGTTGCAGCTAATGTTTCCCGCAATGGGGCCGCCGTCTTCTTCCTTGTGAATTGTCTTCGATGCAAGTGTTCACCACTGGTATCCAAACTTAACACACAAAGATCGTCTTGAATTCGCAAATACAAATTCATTTTTTCTGAATTATTTTCCTTT
Source organism: Pseudobdellovibrionaceae bacterium (assembly GCA_046318875.1). GTDB lineage: Bacteria > Bdellovibrionota > Bdellovibrionia > Bdellovibrionales > Bdellovibrionaceae > JBKCTJ01. The sequence continues at coordinate 4,569 of JBKCTJ010000327.1, forward strand.
ACACCCTGCGGAGAACAAATATGCTCCAAGGATTCGGCAATACGCCCTTCATGAAACAATTTTGATCGATCACTGACCACGTGGTAATTAAAATACAAATTTTCTAAATGGTAGGACGTCAGAATTTTTTTTATTTTTTCATTGAGTCGTTGCTGCCGCTGAGTGGTGAATTGACCAAGTCTCCAAAGTACCCGATTTGCAATTTTTGATTTCAAATTAATTTGAAGACCCAAATGAAATGGACATTGAATTAAGATTCCGCCCAGTTCTGTCCCAAGAATTTCAAATGGTTGATTTGCCGAGGTCAAATCGGGATTTTTTAGGGAGTACCAAAATTCTTCCAATTCTGATAGCAGCAGTTTTTCGCTGCCCAAGGCACAGGAAATAAAAAATGAGTGTTGCTCAAACATGTTTTTCTTTCAAATAAAGATTTTGATAAGCACGCTCAAATAGAAGTAATGCAGCTGTGGAAATAACCAAAAAGGTCAGTCCGTACAAAAAACTAAGCCGCATGCCTATTTGATCGGCCAATATTCCCATCATTAAATGCATAGTCATAATCATCAAGGCTTGAAGGGCTTGGGTCTGGGACAGGATTTTGCTCATTTTGCTTGGGAATTTTTCTGCTAAATAAACCATGCTCATCGGATAGAAAAGACCCATCGTAAAACCTGTTAAACAAAGAAAATAGGGATGAATTGCAATTCCACCGATAATAAACACCAAACTCAAAATATTAGAAGAAAGTAATTGGGAAAACGATTGAAACTTCATGGGATGAAAAAATAAAAGTGCCCTGGTGGAAAACAAACCGAGAAAAAAAACAGCTGCTAAATAACTGGAAGTTGTCAGACCCATCCCCATCACTTGCCTAAGGTAAGTGGCAAGCCTGCTTGAAATCATAATTTCTGCAACAACGTAACCACCCAACATGAGAGCAAATAAAATCACAAAGCCCCAATCGGAATTTTGAACATTTTGCTCACTCATCTTCGGCGTTTCTGGAGGTGCAGATTGAGCTAAAAAAGTTTTTATCTGTTTGTTTCGTGATGCATACCCAAGGAAGCAAGCCATGATTAAACTCAAAAATGCAACACAATCAAATGAAGACCGCCAGTGCGCGCCCGCTGCTGCAACGGCAACGACTCCTAAAGGTGCAACCAAAGACGACAGTGCATACATGGCATGAAGTCCTGCATAGAATGGAGCTTGGCGATTTGGCGCAATCCCTCGGTGAATGAGAACATTGATATGAACTCCCAGAACACCCATCACAATCCCAAAAATGGCTGACCCACCCAATACACCGATATAGCTGAGGTCATTCAGACCTATGAAAAAGAATGCAAGGGACATCACGAAAAGTGTCCACGGAGTCAAAGTCTCAAAAACGGTGCGTTTTGAAATATAGGGGTAAAAATAACTACCAAAGAAACCAAAAAAAGAAGCCGTTGCCCACAGAAAACTGCCCTGGGTTTGATTCAATTTGTAGTGATTAAGAAGCTCTACAAATAGTGGACCTCGCAAATTATCGCTCAGTCCAAAACAGAAAAGGCTTATAAAAGCGCTAGCTACCAAAAATGCGGCTGGAGAAAAATTCATGCGTATTCGTTAACATAATCCAGCGGATGATGCCAACTAATACTCAGCTTCCAGAAGCAGATCTGACGACTCTGAACACGCGGAGCACATTCATGCGATTGGCCGTCAGCTGTGTCTGATTCTTCCACGTCTTCCACCAAAAACTGGCAATATCACTAGCAGACGCAGGCTCTTTCCCGTGAATAACCAAATATTCAAAAACAATTTGCGACAACTGCTGACCAGCGAGCCATGGAGGCGCCTTTTCTTTATCCACGATAATTTTGAGAATCATTTCTAAAAATCGACTTGATGCAGGTCGAATTTCATGAAACTGCAATACCTGATCGTGATCAAGATCAAAACTTGTATAAATAGATTCTATATAATGACTGACAGCTACGAGGGTTCGTAAATCAGAGGTATCATATTTTTCGGGGCTCTTTCCTAAAGCTCCTTCTTCGAGAGCGCTGTAGTATTCATTAAAATCGGCATCATTCAAAGAATGAATGTACTGGGCCATTCCAGGAAGATTTGGGAACAGAGTTTTTGCATTTTTCTTCCAGAATTTTTTCAAACATTCACGAGGAACTTTTTGATGACCAAATATGTCCGCATTTGCAAAAATTTCAGAGGGTTGAGATGCCAGGACACCACATTCGGGAATAGAGCGAAAAACATCATTGTCTGATTTCTGAATTTCTTCTATCCCCTTGCGCAATAAATCTGCGCCAACTAGGCCGGCAGAAAACAAAAATGAAATCAATTCATAGGATTCGTCAAAACCCATCTTAGAATCACCATTGCCTGAATAAGTAAAAAAACTTGCTTCATTAAAACTGCGATATCCGGATTTTTGGGACCGAGGATCAAAAGCTTGAACACTGACACCAAAATTTTTAAAATCGCTATACCAAAGTTCCATATCATCGCCAGAGAGATTTCTTTCAGCTACAACTGCAGAATTTGGTGACCCGTAACCTAACATTAAAAAGCGAGCTAGGGTATTCATTGCTAGAGCCTTTGACATTGTCACAACTGAAAAGCTAACTGGAATGTGATTTCCGGCAATGTAAAGCGATTTATCATCGTCAAACTGGATGATATAGTTTTTATTCAAAACGTCTGAAAAACGATTCATTTCATTCCGAATTTTTTGTTCTTCGCTTTCTAGACCATATTTTTTCAAAGAAGTTATCAAAGACACTTGTCTCAATTTCTGAGTGACTCCCTCACGAATATTTTCGACGTTTAATCTGAAATTTTCTGGCGTCACGATGACATTGGCGTGGGAATCAAAGACGTTTTGTAAAACTCCGCTTAAGGTTTTCACAATGATGGCTTCTTTTTTCATTTCTTTGAAATGATTTCGTTGGATGCCTTTCAGATCAGCCACTGGGAACAAGTTTTGATCATCAAATATCTTTCCCAGCATCATTTTGAAGGCTTCAAAAGCAGCTTGGGGGTCTATTGTTTTCTCAAGGAATTTGAGTTTTGGATCAAGTGCTTTTTCAATAAATTTTTGTATGTCTTGCAAATCAATTTGATTATGGGACATCATGGCCGGTGACTCTTCGAGGATGGCTAAAAGCTGAAGACTCAAATCACTCGTTATATTTAAATCTTTCAAAGTATGAATGAGCTGAGCGTTTTGTCGTAAATAATGATTTTGAATCCAAATTCCATACAAACGAACAAAGGTCTTTATCGCACTTTGATAATCGTTCAAAGTTAAAAGTGGGCGCTCCTTAATGAAGATATTGCTGACCAAGGGAATTAACGACAGGCGCAGTGGAAGCAATTCCGCATTTTCTTCACTGACATATTTTTTCATAAAATGACCGATGTCTTGAATCAAAAAACTGCCTTGTTCAAATTGATATTGAGAATGCCACAACTGTGTTGACCGCAAAACATCGATCAAAAAGACTTCCACCTTTTGAATTGCTAACTGAAGCTCTGACTCCGAAGGACGAGTTCCCACTGTTGTATCTTTATTCATCAACATCACTGATAAGTGAGGTTCAACTTGACGCAGAGGTTCCTCTAATTTTTTCAGCCAGTTGACGATAAAATCAAGTTCTTGAAAAGTAATGACTTTATCATCACCTCCAAAAAGACCCTTTTTCAACTGCATTAATCCAAATCCCAAGGAGTCGGAGATGGGATTATTTTTCAAATAATATCGATTAAAAAATCTCATCAGTTCTTGATAAGAATAGACCTGTTTTTGTTCGCCTTCGGTTTTGTCTTTAAACGAACGCACAGCTGTTTTAAGGCAAGTGGTGACTTCATTCCAATCATTGGGTTTCATTTCACTTCGAGTGATCCGCTTGAATCCGTTGACTGCTGAATCCAGACAGGACAATTCAACAGCTGCCACTTCAAGAACTGTTTTTTCAGTTTTTTTTGTCGGCAAAAACTTATCACAAGAAGCCATGAAAATTGAAACCACGGCTAAAAAAATTCTAAAACGCATAGCCAACTCCTAAATACGCACGATCGTGATCCACAAAATTATAAACTTGTTGAGGATTGTCCACTGTCGGATTCTTAGCATTAATCAATTCAACTTCACCGTATAATCTCCAGATATCTGACAAAATTAAGGATGGAGAGTATTTAATGATTTCAAAATCCATCCGGTCATCAAAAGTATAGTTTAATTTTTGAGCAATCGATCTGGATTTTCCAAAATAAAAATAACTTGAAACCCCTAGGGAATTGGCTTGTCGATAAAAGTATTTTTGAGTCAGGGCAATTCGATTTGAATTGGAGTCCTTGCCCGTTTCGGTTATTTCACCACCAGTCATTTGCAATCTGGAAGCAATCAATAAAAAATATTTAGCATCAATTTGAATTCTTGGCGACAAAATCAGAGCAGGCTTGAACTGCGGCGAAGTATAAACCTCAGTGTCTGCATCTTTGATCTGATCTGGCGAATCGTACATTACACTCATGGTCACTTGATGAGCTTTTTTTCTCCATCCTGCATCCATTGAAGTCACATGATGATAGAAAACCTTAGGTACAATGTCCACGTTGACTCGGTCAATTTGGGCGGCGGAAAGAGGTTTATACCCCCTGTAAGTCAGAGCAATCTGATTATTCGGTTTATAGATATAGCTGGCTTGGAAAAACCAAGGGTGATCTTTAGGAGTTTGAATCATGCCCCCAAATTCTCGTTGAAAAACCACTTGGGATTCAGAAGGCTTAATCACATTGTAATTGATTTTTTCAGCTGGCTGGTTGGGGAAAATTTCAACGTAAGATGGTGGTTTCTGAAACCATGGATCCTGAGAGACGATTTGCCCATTGGTAATTTCGTAACTTGGCCCCTGCTCAGGAAGAAAAATTGGTGAAGCGAATAACATCCCCCGAAACCCTGAAAAATCAGCGTCCAAAAAAAAGCCGACCAAACCCTGGGTTTGAGGATCCAAGGGACGTGATCTCATCACTGGTTCCACGACTCCAAGTTTCCATTCCTGATCGGCAATGCTCCAGGATTCCCGTGCACGACCGACTTTAAAATTTTCAGATTGAATGTAGAGTTCATGAAGACCCAAAGTGCTCATTTGGGATGAGCCCACAGCAAAGTGAGCTTCGATGTCGGTTTGAAAAAAGTCTTTGCGATCGTTTTGGCGAACTCTTGCCCCAAAAGACTGAAAATTCGTTCGTTGATCTTGGGAAAAATTGGAATTTAAAAAACTCTCGTTCGAAATCTGAAGGTGGGAAACCATCTTGGCAAAGGCCCGAGGCATTTGCAACATTTGCACTATCAGGACGACCGGCAGGACGACAGACATAACGCCAACTATCACCTGAAGGAGTCGAAAATGAAGAGATCGCCTTTTCTGGAACATCAACTGAGAGGGCTTCAATCTCTATGCCTAAATCTTGAACCAAAAATGATCTAAGTCATTGATTTAATTGAAACCATATCCTGGACGGAACGCTTCACCTGTTATACTTTGGCAAAGTGACATTTCAGGGAAAACAGTTGAGACAATTTCTCGTTTTGAGATTTTCAAGCTTTGGGGACGTTCTTCAAAGCTTGAGCATCGCCGGTAAGATTAAGGAATCCTTTCCTGAAGCCCAAATCCATTGGATCACCCGTTCAGATTTTGTGCCTCTCGTAGAAAATCATCCTGGGATTTATAAAGTCTATGCCATTCCAAAAAATAGTTCTGTGTCGTCTTTATGGAGTCTTGCGAAGAGTCTTTCGAATCAAAACTTTGATGTCGTTTACGACGCTCACAACAATTTAAGATCGCATTTGTTTGTTTGGTTTTGGAGGGCTCACCGTTTTTTTTCATTTCGATTTGATGCCCCCATTTTTCTTCGAAAATCTCAAAAACGAATCAAACGTTTTATGCTTTTTCAATTTCGTAAAAATTTTTTCCAAATGCCTTTTTCAGGACAACGAGATTTACTCGAAGCATTGCAAGAAATATCACTCAATACTGAGCTGCCCAGAGTTCCGCAACTGTTTGTTGAAAATAAAAAACCGCTTCCAATCAATTTACCTCCAAGTTTTATTGCCTTAGCTCCCTCCTCTGCCCATGAATTAAAAAGATGGCCCGTGGAGTATTGGAGCGATTTGATCAGTAGAAACCCTATGGTTCACTTTGTTTTCCTCGGGGGTAAAGAGGATTTGTTCATCGAAACCCTGCATCAAAAGCATTTGAAAAATACAACGAACGTCGCTGGGAAGTTAACGATGATGGAAAGCGCAGAAGTGGTTCAAAAATCCTTATTGCTCATCACCAATGATACAGGCCCACTTCACATTGCTGAACAACTCGGACATCAAGCTTTTGCATTAATGGGACCTGCCCCATTCGGTTTCCCGTCTCGCCCTAGCACCAAAGTTTTTCAAAAAGATCTGAAGTGCAGACCCTGCAGCAAACACGGACAGAATCCCTGTACAAATCCAAAATTTCATCAATGTCTGAGGGACATTTCCGTCAACGAAATCCACTTTGAACTTGAGCTTTTTTTAAAGAGAGCCCTCAGTTGACTTCCTATCTTTTCATTTATCGAGTCTTGTTTGTTTTTGTTCGTTTTTTCATTTTACCTTTCGTCTACTTTCTTTCCACACTTTTGAAAAAACTTGGTCCTGAAAATAAGTTTACAAAAACGATTCTTTCTAGGCGCAACGCTTTTAATCAAATTCAAAAAATTCCACAATTCGCTGAAAATCAGCGCATTTATTGGTTTCATGCGGCCAGTGGTGAAATCGAATATGCTAAATCAATCATGAGGGAACTCAAAAAAATGGATCCTCACTGTAAAATTTTGTGGAGCTATTCGTCTATTTCTGCTGAAAGTTTTTTTTCTTCCGCTGTTGATGTTGATTTTAAATTTCCATTACCTTTCGACTCAATTCAAAACAACCAAAGGCTTATTCGTATTCTAAAACCCACAGTATTTTTAATCGCGCGAAGCGATCTCTGGCCAGAACTTTTATTTCAATTGAAAAAAAATAAAATTCCCAGATTTTTATTTGCCGCTACAGTTTCGGAAAAAAAGTCTCGCAGCTATTCAAACCAAAATGTCTTTTCTTTTTTAAGTCATATCAGCTGTGTCAGTCAGGAAGATTACACTAATTTACAAGAGATGAACCTCCCCGGAAAACTGATTCAGCAGGGTGATCCAAGGGCAGATGAAGTTTATTTTCGGACCAAACAATCTCGATTAAAATTTGATTTAAAATCAAAAATGAAACAAAAAAATATCTTATTGCTGGGATCGACATGGTCCGAAGATGAAAAAGCTTTGGTTGAAATTTTTGAATTGGAAAACTGGAGTTTTGTTCTTGTGCCCCACGAGTGGCATGCTCAAGATCGCCAGCATTTTGAATCTTTTTTCAAAGATAAAAATTTGGCATTTTATTCCGATATTGAAAATACGGCACTTTCTGAAAAATGTGATGTGCTTGTCGTGAATAAAAAAGGCATTTTGCTAGAACTTTATCGTCAAGCCACGGCGGTTTTTGTCGGTGGCTCTTTCAAAGAAAAAGTCCATAGCGTTTATGAACCCTTGGCTTGGGGAAAAAAGGTTTTCGTCGGACCTTTCTATCAGAACAATCGAGAAGCTGTGGAATTTTCAAAAATGGAAAGCGGCGGAGAGCAGTTCGTAAGCATTGTTCACTCTTCAAAAGAATTGATCCACATCTTAAGGCGAAGGAACCACCATCATTTTGCAGCCATCGAAAAACCAATTATTTCAGAGATTGAAAAAAAAATTGGCGCAAGCACCAAAATCGCAAAGACTGCTTCCGAATTATAAATCATTTTTTTGATTTCTTCTTACCTCGTATTTTTGCTCAGTCCTTGGTGGATGTCTTACCGTTGAAGCTTACAAAGAAGCTAGAAAACGAAGACTTCGAATACCAAACCAACTGATTTTTTCTCCATCGACCAACAAACTTTGTGGATAATTTTTCTTGATCGCCTCCCATTCAGATAAAAAGGGATAGGGCTCAGAAGAAAATAGTAACAAGTGATCTGACGGCAAAACTTCAGTTTTGGGATATTTCTCGGGTGACTGATGTCCAAGCCGAAAACCTGCAAAAGCTAAAACATCCTCAATGTAGGTTCCAGGACCGATCATCATCCACGGTTTTTTCCATATCACATAATTCATTTGGTCGAAAGAAAGCAAGGACTCAACTTGAGACTCTAATTGGAAGAAATTTTGAATATCCTCAGTACGGAAACAAGCTTTGATCAAAAAATTTTTTCGCAAATCTGGATGATGTAATTTCGATTTTTTTGCCAGTGCTGCTGCTTCCATTGATAATTTATCCAACTGCGAATTGCTAAAAACCAAAGCTATTTTTTTTAACTCTATTGCCAAACTTTGAAGATTTGTCACATGAATGACATGCACATTCAGTTTTAAATCATACAAAGATTGTGCAGTTTCCTTGGTGTTTTCTTCACGGTCTAAGATGATCAAATCTGGTTTTAAAGCTGCCAACTGAGCAGCATCGACTCTTTTTGTCCCGCCGACAATAGCTATGGATTTAACAATGCCCGCGGGATGAATGCAGTAACGCGTTCTTCCGACAACATTGATACCACATTCAATTAAAGTCTCAGTAATAGAAGGGATCAAACAGATGACGCGCACTTCCGTTAGTATATTGAAAATCTGTCTTTGAAGACAACAAACATTTGCAACTCCTAAGCCATCAGCCTAAACAAATTATGAAGGAATCACACTATGACAACAACATCCGTAGCTCCCCATCCCCAACATCATTCTTTGCGCCAAGTCGTGGATAAACAAAATTTTTCGCCTGACTCAACACTTGTTTTATTCGGAGAAATTTTCCAGCGTGGATATGCCAATGGCCTCATTGAAGAAGCCGAAGCTTGCGAAATGAAGATGATTTATTCAACGGTGGGGCGTCGTGAAAAAGATGGAATCTTGCGAGCACTGAATAGTGAAGAACTCCAAACAAAAGCCAATCAAAAAATGATCAACGTGGCCTTAGAGGCAGGTTTTGATTACCAACCAGGCCCTTCGGGCAAGACAGTGATTGAACTGCTTAAGGACATTAAACTTTCTGACTGGGAAACTGCCCGTCTTGATTTTGAAGAAATCAACCAGATCAAAAATTTAGCTGAAAAAGACTTCCGCCGCCGTGTCCGGGCTTATGTTGCTGAACTTGAAAAAATACTGCCAAAAACAGGTGATGTGATATTTGCTCATTTAATGGCCGGTGGAGTTCCCCGTGCAAAAATCATTATGCCCATCATGAACAAAGTTTTTAAAGGAACTGGAGATCGCTATTATGCTTCTTCAGATTTTTGGAAAACTGACCTTGGAAAGTTATGTGCTATGAGTTTTTCTGAAGTCACAGCTGAAACATTTCAAATTTTAATTGATGAAACAGCTTCTATTCGAAATCAACGAGAAGCTGCGGGTTTCAAAGTCGGTTATTCTGCCTATGGGTACCATGGAACAGAAATTTTATTTGGGCAGACTTACCAGTGGCAAACTTACTCTCCATATTTGCAAGGTTGGGCAAAAAAACAGTTGGAACAAATAGCAATAGATGCTCAAAAGTCTTCCCCAGGGATTCAGGCTTGCGTGTTCAATTGTCCCGAGATTCTAACGAATTCAAGCTCCATTTTTCAGGGTGTTGAAGTCCCCCTTTATCCTTTGCTTTCTGCAATTGAATTTGAAGGTGGAAAAACAAAGGCCTTTGAAAAATTAAATGAAAAATGCAAAGCGCTTTTAAAGCCTGGTTTGGAAATGAAGTCAGTTTATCAAATCACTCGGGATTTTTATTCTGATTTGGATGTGCAAAAGCTTCAAAATTTTTCTGATTGGCCCACACACAGTTCAAAATCACAACTGGAATTGTTACTTCAAAAATCTGAAGCGATTTTAGATATGCATCTGGATCCAAAAAACTAGGTGACCTCTGTTTTATCGGAAGTTGTTTTCCGGGCTTGCGGTGAAGCAATGCTTCACCAAACTCTACAACCGAAGTCCCCAGTCTTATGGATTAATCACGATTATGTCGCAAAATCATATTTGTCACAATTCGTCGATGTCTAACCAAAGTTTTTTTGTTTTAAATTTTTTATCGAAAAGCTGAGTGACCCAATCTTCCATAGATTTTTGCTGTACCCGCGGCAAAATTCGAACAGCGACATAAAATCCTGCCAGGTCCTGACCACTGTATTTTTCCGGCAACCTTAACGCGGTCAAAACTTCGGGTCCAAAATGGCTCAAGGGCCACATTCGTTCTTGGCCTGAAAGTTCTCCGATCAAAATGACTTTTTGATTTCGTCCAAGGACCGTTTTATTAAGAAACATGGGAACTTCTGAATCATCGGCTCGACCCGTAGCACTGACGACCAAAATACCTTTTTGCTGCAGACCTTCCAGCTGACGGGCCCAAAATTGAGTTTCCTCTGAATCCTTTAAATTAAAATCGAACACCACAATTTTTGTATTTTCTGGGATTTGATCCATCTTCTTTTGAAGATCTTTCAAGTCAATTTTTGTGCCCTTATAATTCACAGACACTACACTATAATCGCATTTTGAACAGCCCGCCATCAATGGTTGAGTCAATGGTTGAATCAATACTCTCAGCTCTTGAACTTCGTCTTGATCTTTATGTGTAAAATAAATCAATCTATTCGCATTTGCCGAAATCACTTTTTTGGTTTCGACCGGAGTTGATTCAGGGGCAACGTTTGCCATGACAGTATTTGTTGGCTGGGAAGTTCCGGCTGCCGCGGAATTATTGGTTGTGGTCTGTGCAATGTAATTCGAATTTGGAGTGAAGGGTTGTGTTAAGCTGAATCCTTGTTCAGAAGCTCCAAAACACAATGCAAAAATTGAAAAATACAAGTGCCACTGCTGGTTCCGATTGTTATCCATTCAATGAGCATGACGAAACTCCAGGTAAAGATCAACTTGAAATCAATCTGACTTCATATGACGATAAGACGAGTGGAAAAGAAAACGCGTTTAAAACCAATTGCTATTACCGGCGGCCCATCAGGTGGTAAAACGACTTTAATTGAAGCTCTGAAGCAAGAACTTGGTAAAGAAGTGGCCGTAGTGCCTGAAGCAGCCAGCATTCTTTATAAAGGCGGATTTCCAAGAATAAAGAGCGATGTCGGAGCTTACTATGGGCAAAGAGCGATTTATTTAGTACAAATTGAATTAGAAAATTTGATCCATATTTCCCATCCAGATCGTATTATCGTCTGCGATCGAGGATCCCTGGACGGCGTGGCTTATTGGCCCAAAGATGAAGGAAATTTTTTCGAAGCCGTCGCATCGAACAAACGCAAGGAGCTTAAAAGATATTCCTGGGTCATTCACTTAGATACAGCAGCTTCAAGCTCCTATGAACATACAAATCCCATTCGAACTGAATCTTACCAAGAAGCTTGGGATTTAAATGAAAAAATTAAACAAGCTTGGAAGGATCATCCACAACGAGTCATCATTAAAAACTCTCATGATTTTCTGTCGAAAATTAGGCTTGCCGTCTCTGTGGTCGAAGCTATTTCAAAGGGAAAAAGCCAAGCCTTTATAAAAAAAACCTATTTCAAAAATGAATCCAAATAATTTTTTATGATTTTTTTGTCGAGTTTATTTTCTTTTAAAGAAACCGTTGATGACATCTTTAAGATCCATTGACAATAAATCTTGCTTTCCAGGTCCGTTTGTCGCCAGGAGACTCAACTCTCGCTTTGCAATAATCATTGAACTGTCGATGGCAATGGTTTTTTCGAAGCTCTTTTTTGCCTGAGAAATTTCACCTTTATTTTTGTAGAACAAACCCATCACAAACATGTAAGCCGCGTCATACTTTTCATCTGGAGGAATTTGCACAAGTTCAACTTCAACTTCTTTCAAAGCCTGCTGTTTCTTCGTTAGATCAATGGCGCCTAACTTTGCCCATGCCATATAAAGATGGAGTTTTGCAATTTCCGGAGCGAGCTGCATAGCTGAATTTAAATGCTTCAAGGCCTCACTGTACCGATGAAATTGTAAAGCAGCACGGGCTTCTTCAACGTGCTTTGCCGCTTGGATTGCGCCTTCAACTTCACTTCGTTTTTGCTTTTCTTCAGCTGCGTTTTTCATTCCGGCTTGATTCATTTGTTCATAAACACCTATAGCTTTATTTTTTATTTGATTCCAAAGTTGATGAATTTCTTTTTTGTCTTCACTTGGGACCGGACCGATTAAGCCTTCAAGCTCTTCAGAGAAATCCGCGATTCCGTCAAAAAAGTCATCGTAGATATCGATATCAGTTTTACTTGAGAACTCTTTCCATATCTGTTGCAGGGAGTTTCTGCGGTCTTCATCATTAACATAAGTCACTTTTTCGCCAATTAACAAGATTCCTTTGGTCAAAAGAAAATGTATAGCTTTATACAAAGCTTTTTCATCATACTCACTCAAAATTGAAAGCTGCCGAATTGATTTTCCTTCGGCCAATTTGCTCATAAAATTTGGTAAGCTTTGCACCAGAGACGCTTTCAAAGAGATTGAATCGTGAGCTAAATTTTGATTCAACGTCAGAAGATGATCAGCTAAAACTAAATAGTGAGCTTTCAACCATGATGTCGAAATCTTCGAAGCAATCCAATCATGAAGATATTCAGTCAATTTATCTGAATTGATATTTGGTTGAGTCATATCTGTTTCCGTAGAAACAAAGTTAATTTTAATTTTCAAATCCTGAACAGTTCTGGAAAGACGAATATTCATTTGCTCCCGCAGAACAATATCCAAGGCATGGGGACTCATCATATTTAATTCAATTAATTTTTCGCCCAATTTCCGATTGTTTGCTTTGTCACGCAAAGCTTCTTTCAGATCCTCGGCTAAAATATAACCCTGCTGAATTAACATCTCTCCCAAAAAAGTTCTCTGATCATCAATATCAACAGCTATGATTTTACCTTGAGAAAATGTAATCCCAGAAACTGCTCCGTTCTGTGCGTAAATGTTTAAATAACCAGAACTCTTTGTCTCAACAAGCAAAGAATAAATAAATGGCAAATCAAATCCATTCACTTCATCCAAAGACTCGATCAATTTTCGTTTTTCCCGTGGGCTGACTTTGTCTTTTGAAAAAATTTGATAAAGCCTTTTTCGAGATGAAACATCAGATTGTTCAGCCACTGTATTCTTTTTGATAATTTCCAGAACTTCATCCAAGTTCAGTGGCTTTTTAAGAAAACCTATTGCTTTAGTCTGATGCATCGACTCCAGGATGAATTCTTTATCTGTGTAAATTCCAGAAGTGAGAATGATTTTTGTATCCTTTGTTAAAACACCAGTCGATTTGGCCTTGGTAATGAAATTAACACCCGTGGTTTGGGGCAAAAGACAGTCAACGATGATGAAGTCGTACTTGCCTTCCTTCATTTTTTCATTAGCTTCCGAAGGATGCTGGGAAGCTTTGACGTCAAACCCTGCTTTTTCAAAACAGGTTTGCAGAGCTTTGACCAGAGACTCGTCATCTT